>CAZALP010000010.1:0-17791 GCA_964486395.1 uncultured Candidatus Saccharibacteria bacterium | reverse complement strand
ACTTTATTTATCGTAATTTTTTTAACCCTTGGCTTTTTGCCGTTTTTTGCCCAAGCCCAGAATTCTTTGGGCCAAAGCGCGCTTTTTAACATTAATTCTACCTACGATTTGCAGCAAAGAAGCGAACTGACGGCCGTCCTGGAAAGAACTTCCCCCACCGCTTATTGGTATCTGGATGAGGATTGGTGGGCCGATCTCAGCCCCGAAGAGAAAGCAGAGACAAACCAATCGCTGGATTCTCTTATTTTGGAGTTTGAAGACAAAATTTACCCGACTTTAACCAGAACCTTCGGTTCTGAATGGACTCCGGGCATTGATAAAGATACCCGGATTACCGTTTTGATTCACCCGATGAAAAAAGAGTCGGGCGGTTACTTTAATTCGGCAGACGAATATCCCAAAACCCAGCTTCCTTTATCCAACGAAAGAGAAATGATTTATTTGAACGCTGAGTATCTTAACGAGTCCCGGGTTAAAAGTTTTTTGGCTCACGAAATGATGCACCTGATTACTTTCAACCAAAAAGACAGGACTTTCGGCGTTTCCGAAGACGTTTGGCTTAACGAGGCCCGAGCCGAGTACGCGCCGACTTTCTTGGGATATGACCAAGATTATCAGGGCAGTAATCTTCAAAACAGAGTTAAAGATTTTTTAGAGAAGCCCTCTCACTCCCTGACTGAATGGAGCAACGTGTCCTACGATTACGGGGTGATAAATTTATTTACGCAGTATCTGGTTGATCATTACGGCGTCGGTATTTTGGTGGATTCTCTCAAATCGAGGAAAACCGGCATTGCCAGCATTAACCAGGCCTTGGCCCAGCGGAATTTTACGGCAAACTTTTCGCAAATCTTCACTGATTGGACGATTGCCGTTTTAGTGAACGACTGCAGCGTTTCTGAAAAATATTGCTATCTTAATCAAAATCTTGAAAATCTCCGGGTGGTCCCTCTGGTTAATTACTTGCCTTTCGTAGGAGAGAGCGTGCTCTCGGTTAATAACACCACTAAAGACTGGTCGGGCAACTGGCACAAATTCATTGGCGGCAAGGGGATTCTGGAAGTCAGTTTTCGGGCCGAGACCGGGGCAAATTTTAAAGTTCCCTACGTTGTGCAATATTCCGACGGCCGAATTTCCGTTGACCATTTGGCGTTTGACACGGGCCGGGAAGGAAAAATTATCATGGAAAACTTCGGCTCTGAAATCGTTTCTTTGACCATTATTCCCATTGCTCAAAATAAAATTTCCGACTTTTCGTCATCGGAGCCTTTTCATTCGTTTTCTTGGACGGCTTCTTCTCGGGAGGAGCAATCAGCTCCAGAAGTAGTTATTCCTTCTGTGCCGCCCCTCCAAAAACCGATTTCGCAGATGAGCCGAAGCGAGCTTCTGGCCAGGATTGCCCAGCTAAAAAAAGCGCTTTTGGCCCTTCAGAAGTTACTGCTGGAAATGGAAGGCGGCATTTCTTGCCAAAGAATCACTCAGGACTTGTATTTCGGGATGACAGGGAATCCTCAAGTCAAGTGTTTGCAGGAATTTTTAAAGTCCCGGGGTCCTGATATTTATCCTGAAGGTATTACCAACGGCAATTTTTACACTTTGACTCAAAGAGCCGTCATCCGCTTTCAAGAAAAATATACCTCAGACATTTTGGCTCCTTGGGGACTCACTCAAGGCACAGGATATGTGGGAAGCGCCACCCGCGCCAAAATCAACGAATTTCTCTCTCGATAAAAAAACTTGACAAAGAAGGCAGAGTTTGTTAATATGTAAACAGGATTTAGTGGAGTTTTTAGCTCCAATTCGACGACAGGCTTCCCTCGAGCGAAGCCTGTTGTTTTGTAGAAGAAGAGACTATCGGTAAGGTTAGTGATTGACGGAAAATAATTATGTTAACATTGCCATGGCTTTCTTAACGTAACTTGACGTAGTGACGTGGTGACGCGGTGTTATATTATATATGTATATACCATGTAGCTTTATTTTGCTTGTTGCGGAATATTTTGGTTTTGGTAATATAAGGTTGGGCGGGGACACCCACTAAATCCTATGAATTGGGGTTGATTCCCCGCCCCTTTTTTAATATGAAGTTTCAAAAAAGCGTTTTGCTGAAAAACTATACGACTTTTAAAATTGGGGGGCCTGCCGAGTACTTTTGCGTTGTTGAAAATAAAAGCGACTTAATGGAGGCGCTGTCTTTCGCCAAAAAGAAAAAGCTGCCCTTTTTTGTTTTGGGGGGCGGCAGCAATTTGTTGGTTTCCGACAAGGGATGTAAGGGATTGGTGATAAAAATTCAAAATTCAAAATTCAAAATTCAAAATTCAAGGGTTTTCGCTGATACGGGAGTAAGTTTGGGAAAACTGGTTAGTGCAGTTGCCAATGCCGGATTGGCAGGTTTGGAGTGGGCAGCTGGTATTCCTGGAACGGTAGGAGGAGCCGTCAGGGGAAATGCCGGAGCTTTTGAGGGAGAAATGAAAGATTGTGTCGAAGAAGTGGAAGCCTTTGACAGCAAGACCGGAAAAATCAAAAAGTATAAAAACAGCGATTGTCGTTTTGCTTACAGAAGCAGCGTTTTCAAAAAGAACCCCGCTTTGGTAATTTTATCTTGCCGGCTGCGATTAAAAAAAGGTGATAGAGAGAAAATACAGGAGGAGATCCAAAACAATTTGGATTACAGAAAAGAAAAACATCCCCAGCATCCTTCAGCCGGCAGCGTTTTTAAAAATTTTAAAAATATTCCGGCTGCAAAATTAATTGCGGAATGTCAGTTGAAAGGAAAAAAAATTGGCGGAGCGCAGATTTCAGAAAAACATCCCAATTTCATCGTGAATACGGGAAGCGCCAAGGCCTCCGAAGTTTTGAGTTTGATAAATCTTGTAAAAAGAAAAGTAAAAAATAAATTTGGGAAAAAACTGGAAGAAGAAATTCAGTTTTTTGGAAAATTTTAAGTTATTCACAATTGGCACAAAGAAAAAAAAGAAATAATCTTCGCCGCATTCAAACCGGATGCGGTTTTTTACTTGACAAACTTTCTTGAAATGAAATAATTAATTAATAAAAAAAATCTGCAATTTTTAAAATGAAAATTATTATTAAGGCAACAAATATTAAATTAAACCAATCTTTAAGAAATTTTATTCAAAGAAAAATTAGCAAACTGGAAAATTTTTTTCAAACAAAGCCGGCAAAATCTTTTGTAGAAATAGGAAAAACCACTCACCATCATAAAAAGGGACCGTTCTTCCGAGCCGAATGCCAAATAACCGTTCCCGGGAAGAAAACCATTAGGGCTGAAGTCGAGAGGAAGGATTTGAGGTTAGCCATCGTTGAAGTAAAAGACGAATTGCAGTTGCAGTTGAAACAATACAAAAATAAATTTATTGCCAAAACCAAAAGAAGACAAAGGCAATTAAAAAAAGAACTTCATTTATCGCCCGGCGCTAAATTTTATCACAAAGAAAGAATTAAAGAAGAGGGAATATAAATAAAATGACTCCAACAAAATTTTTTCTAACCAAAGGCGTAGGCGTTCACAAAGATTATTTAGCTTCTTTTGAGCTAGCTTTAAGAGGCGCCGACATAGAGCAATTTAATTTGGTTTCCGTGTCCAGCATTTTGCCGCCGGGTTGTAAAAAAGTAACCAGAGCCAAAGGGTTAGAATTTTTGAGCGCTGGTGAAATTGTCTACGTGGTTATGGCCAGAAACGCTACCAACGAGCCCAACCGATTAATTGCGGCTTCCGTGGGCTGTGCCGTTCCGGCCAATCATAAAAACTACGGCTATCTCTCAGAGCATCATTCTTTCGGCGAGACCAGAGAAGTGGCTGGAGACTACGCCGAAGATTTGGCGGCTTCCATGCTGGCTTCCACTTTGGGTTTGAAGTTTGATCCAAACGAAGCATGGGACTCCAGGCGCCAGGCTTTTAGGCTTTCTGGCAAAATTGTCAGAACTATCAATGTAACTCAAACAGCCAAAGGAGATAAAAACGGCAGATGGGTTTCGGTGGTCGCCGCCGCCGTTTTTGTTCCATAAGTTCCATAAGTTTATGAAAAAGAATCCATTTTTTTGCGGCAGAAAAATACAAGCCAAGAAGCTAAAGAAAGGAATTAAGGTTACAGAATTGGTAGAAGAGTATTATCAGGCTTACAATTCGGCCAGGCTAAATGAAGCCTGCCGTCTTTATGCTGAGAAGATGTTGAATCCCAAAAAGGATGTGACTATCGGCATCACATTGGCGGGGGCTTTGACGCCGGCGGGTATGTCGGGTATGTTTGTTTCCATGATGGAAAATGGTTTCATTGACTTTATCATAGCCACTGGGGCTAATCTTTACCACGATACTCACTTTGCCCTTAATTATCCTTTACGGAAGGGAGAATTTATGGTTGACGACACCACTTTGTATAAACACGGAGTGGTTAGGATTTACGATATCTTTTTAACGACTGACACTTTATTAAGAACCGATAAATTTACTCAAAAAATTCTTTTAGACAAAAAAGCCCCAAAGGGAGCCATATCTTCCAGCGAATTCCATAACTATATCGGCAAAAGATTATTAAAAGAAGCGTCTAATCCGGAAGTTTCTATTTTGGCGCAAGCTGCCAAATACAATATTCCGGTTTACACTTCTTCGCCGGGAGACAGCACCTATGGTATGGATTTGGCTTCCTACAACAAGGGACTTTACAAAGAATTTAGAAAGAAGGGGGAGATAGATTTGCATATTAACCCAAATCTGGACGTAATCGAAACTGCCTCCATAGTTATGAGCGCCAAGGAAAACGGCGTCATACTTTTGGGCGGAGGTTCGCCCAAGAACTTTTATCTGCAGACACAGCCTTTCCTATGGGAATGTTTAGGATTAGAAAAAGGAGGCCACGATTACTTTATCCAAATAACCATGGACTCTCCCCAGTGGGGAGGTCTTTCCGGAGCTACCCCCTCGGAAGCTGTTTCTTGGGGAAAGATTAATCCAGAGGAGTTAAAAAATACCGTAGTTGTTTATTCTGATATTACCTTAGCTGTGCCTATTCTTTTCAGTTATGCTTTAGAGAAAGCCAAGCCACGCAAAAAAAAGAATCTTTATTTACAACGGAAGAAATTAGTTTACGATTTGGAAAAAGAAGATTTCAAAAGACCCGTAGACTGGACGCCAGAGCAGCTTTACAAAAAACATCAAAAATAAATATGAAGGACTTTTCTTATCCTACTCTTGAACCCTTTAATTTCATGGGGCTCGAAAAGCAAGAATACGAGAAGGCAAAAGTAGTCATTTTCCCCGTTCCATATAACTCAACCACTTATTGGAAATCGGGAACTAAAGAAGGGCCCCGAGCCATAATTGAGGCTTCTCGGCATATTGAGCTCTATGATCTTGAAACAAAAAAAGATCCTTCCAAAGAAGGAATTTTTACCTTAGAGCCTTTAGAGCCCTCCAAAAATTCACCCCAAGAAACCCTGGCTCGCATAAAAAGCGTCATGGATAAGTTATTAGCCGATGGGAAATTCCCAATAATGCTGGGCGGAGAACATTCTATAACTCTGGGAGCTATCCAGGCATTCAAAGAAAAATTTATTGACTTTTCAGTTTTACAGATTGACGCTCATAGCGATTTGCGGGATGAGTTTGAGGGGACCAAGTATCACCACGCGTCCGTTATGAAAAGAGTTAAGGATTTAGGCATTTCCACAACACAAGTCGGCATCAGAAGTGTTTCAGAAGGTGAAGAGTTGGAAAACGTGTTTTTCACGCCAGATTTACCGGTTGATAAAATCGTTTCTACTTTAAAAAAAAATGTTTATTTAACATTTGATCTGGATGCCTTTGATCCTTCAATTATGCCTTCTGTCGGAACCCCAGAACCCGGAGGCCTGGGATGGTATGAAGTTTTGAATTTAATCAGGGAGGTTTCAAAAAAAAGAAAAATAATCGGGGCTGATGTGGTTGAATTGGATCCCATCCCTGGTTTAGTAGCTCCTGATTTTTTGGCCGCCAAATTGGTGTATAAAATTATAAGTTATATTGTTTGATGTGAGCAACCGAAAATTTAATAATTTGAGGGATAAGTTAAGAGCGATGGGGTCGGTCCTCATCGCTTTTTCGGGTGGAGTGGATAGCACTTTTTTGCTTAAAGTGGCTCATGATGTTTTGGGAAATAAGGTTTTGGCAGTAACCGCCGAATCAGAAACTTATCCTCAAACTGAACTTAAAGAAGCCAAAAAATTGGCCAGAATGGTCGGAGCGAACCATCAAATTATTCGGACCCGAGAACTTAAAAAGAAAAATTTTTCTCAAAATCTTCCTACTCGCTGCTATTTTTGCAAAAGAGAACTTTTTTCTGACTTAAAAAAAATTGCCAGCCGAAAGAAAATAAAATATGTGCTTGACGCCTCCAACTTCGATGACTTAAAGGATTATCGACCAGGCAGAAGAGCAGCCAAAGAACTGGGGGTGAAATCTCCTTTAGCTGAAGCGGGATTAACTAAAAAAGAAATTAGATTCTTTTCTCGCAAAATGGGTCTCCCCACTTGGTCGAAGCCAGCCCAAGCTTGTCTTGCTTCAAGAATTCCCTACGGAGAAAGCATTACTAAGCCAAAGTTGACCAGAATTGCCAAAGCCGAGTCTTTCTTAAGAAGTTTGGGAATTAAAATTCTGCGAGTAAGATATCATCGAAACCTGGCCAGAATTGAAACCGTGCCAGACGACTTGTCTTTGGTTCTCAAATATTCTTCTAAAGTTGCTAAGGAGTTTAGAAAATTAGGCTTCAATTATGTTACTTTGGATTTAGAGGGATACCGTACTGGCTCTTTAAATGAGGTCTTAAAATTAAAAAAATGAACCCCCAACAAATCAAAAAACTTTTAAGAGGTTTAAAGACAGGCAGGATTACCGAAAAAGAAGCCTTTCAATATTTAAAATCCTTGCCCTTTAAGGATTTGGGATTTGCTAAATTTGATCATCATCGGATTTTACGAAGGGGCATGCCCGAAGTTATATTGGGCCAGGGAAAAACCAGGGAACAGGTCCTAGAAATCGTTAAAGAGGCAGCAAAATATAACGATGTTTTAGTAACCAAAACCGACCGTGAAACTTTTAAAGCAGTAAAAAAACTTTATACAGGCACCCTGTATAATGAAATTGCCAAAACCATTATTCTTAGAAAGAATAAAAAAAGGACAAAAAGAGACAAGATTTTGGTTTTAACTGCCGGCACTTCTGATATTCCAGTAGCCGAGGAAGCGGCGGTTGCTGCCGATTTTTTTGGCAATAAAGTTGAGAAAGTGTACGACGTAGGAGTAGCCGGCATCCATAGACTATTTGCGCATTTTCCGGAAATTTCCAAGGCCAAGGTAATTATTGTGGTGGCTGGTATGGAGGGAGCCTTGGCCAGCGTAGTTAGCGGTTTGGTAGCAAAACCCGTGATTGCCGTTCCTACAAGCTGCGGCTATGGAGCTAGCTTTAAAGGTATTACGCCGCTTTTAGCCATGCTTAATTCCTGTTCACCGGGGATAGGCGTAGTTAATATTGATAATGGCTTTGGAGCGGGATATTTAGCTTCTCTTATCAACAAATGAAAACTCTTTATTTCAATTGCCAATCTGGAATCAGCGGCGATATGATAGTGGGGGCTTTGCTGGATTTGGGAATCAGTAAGGATTATTTAATAAAAGAGTTGAGTAAATTAAAAATAGGCAGTTATAAAATAGAGTTCAAAAAAGTAAAAAAGGAAGGAGTGATAGCAACTAGATTTATTGTCAAAGCCGACAACCAGCGCGAGGAAAGAAATATTAAAAATATTTATGGAATCATTGATAAAAGCTCCTTAGGTAAAGAAGTAAAGGGGCTTTCTAGGGAAATATTTTTCAATTTAGCTAAGGCAGAAGCTAAAGTACATAAAACCGCTGTTAATAAGATTCATTTTCACGAGGTCGGAGCCGTGGATTCCATCATTGATATTGTTTCCAGCGCTATATTAATAAATAGGATCAAACCTAAAAAAATATATGCCTCCAGGCTTTCTGTAGGAAGGGGAAAAATCAAGTTTTCTCATGGCATTACAAATTTGCCTGTTCCTGCGGTTAGGGAGCTAATAAAAGAAGTTCCCTTCGAAATTTTGAGCATAAATAAAGAATTGGTTACGCCGACTGGAGCCGCAATTATTAAAACCATTACCAATGAATTTGTTGATGATATCGATATTAAAGTTCGCAAAAGAGGTTACGGAGCCGGTAAAAGAGATTTAAAAATTCCCAATGTTTTAGAAATAATATTGGGAGAAACTAAAATGGATAAGCCCACCGTTCGCACGCAGGAAAAACTAACAATTTTGGAGACAAATATAGATGATATGAACCCGGAGTTCTATAGTTATGTGATTGAGAAATTAATCAAGAAGGGGGCTAGGGAGGCTTTTATTCAGCCCATTGTAATGAAGAAAGGCCGGCTGGGGACTTTATTTACCGTCATCTGTGACGAAAAAATAAAGGACAAATTGATTGAAACGATATTTGATGAGACTACAACCTTTGGTATAAGAATTAATAAAGTTTCTCGAGTTTGCCTAGACAGGGAGTTTAAAAAAGTCAAAACCAAATACGGTCTTATTAATGTTAAAATCGGCAAATACAAAGGAAAAGTTAGAACCGTTTCTCCCGAATATGAAGACTGTAAGAAAATGGCACACAAAAAAGATATTCCTATTAAAAAAGTATATGATGAAGCGTTGACTAAATGCAAAAATACATTATAATTCAAGGTTAAAAGCAAATTAAAAACTGATTAAAGTTAAAATAAGGTGTGTCCTGTGACGCACCTTTTATTTACAAAAGAGCATTTCTTTTATAATATAAAAGGGCATTATGTCTATTTTATCCAAGATTTTTGGAGACGCCAACGAAAAATATTTAAAGAAGCTGCAGCCGACAGTTGAAAAAATAAACGGCCTCGAAAAAGAATTCGAGGGTTTTTCTAATGACCGGCTTCGCGCCAAAACCCAAGACCTCAAGACGAAAATTAATCGCAGTTCAACTGCGATTAATGAAGTTTTGGATGAGATTTTGCCAGAGGCCTTTGCTTTGGTGAGGGAGGCGGCGAAAAGAACATTAAATCAAAGGCATTTTGACGTTCAGTTGATCGGCGGCATCGTTTTGCACCAGGGTAAAATCGCCGAAATGAAAACGGGAGAAGGAAAGACTTTAGCAGCGACCCTTCCCGTATATCTAAACGCCCTGGAAGGCAAGGGGGTTCATGTGGTTACCGTCAACGATTATCTGGCCAAGAGGGATACCGTTTGGATGGGGCAAATTTACCACTTGCTTGGGCTTAGCGTCGGATGCATAGTACATGATGCCGCGTTCGTGTATGACCCGGAATACAAACGGGAAAATTTCCAATTTCCAACTTCCAATTTCCAATCAAATTCCAATGACCAAAATTCAAAACGCGACGAAACGCGGGATTTAGTTGGTGGGTTTAAGGTGGTGGAAAGTTATTTAAGACCGGTTTCCAGAAAAGAAGCTTATGCGGCCGACATCACTTACGGCACCAACAACGAATTCGGCTTTGACTATTTGAGGGACAACATGGTTTACGACTTGAACCAGCAGGTGCAGCGAGAGCACAATTTTGCCATTGTGGACGAAGTAGACTCCATTTTGATTGACGAAGCCAGGACCCCCTTGATCATTTCAGCTCCCGACAAGGAAAGCTCTTCCTGGTATCAGGAGTTTGCCGGGATTATTCCCAAGCTTAACTCCGAAACAGATTACGAGATTGACGAAAAGAGAAGAGCTGTTACTTTGACGGAAGATGGCATAAACAAGATTGAAAAGATTTTGGGAATGGGGAACATCTACGAGGAAAAGGGCATCAAATATCTCCACCATTTGGAGCAGGCCCTCAGGGCCCAGGCGCTTTTCAAAAAGGATAAGGATTATGTGGTAAAAGACGGACAGGTGATAATAGTTGACGAGTTTACGGGCAGGCTGATGCCCGGACGCAGATGGTCCGGCGGACTTCATCAGGCGGTGGAAGCGAAAGAGGGAGTGAGGGTTCAGCCTGAATCTCTAACTTTGGCCTCCATTACTTTTCAAAACTATTTCAGAATGTACAAGAAGCTTTCGGGCATGACGGGGACGGCGGCCACCTCGGCAGAGGAGTTCGACAAGGTGTATCATCTGGACGTAATAATAGTTCCTACCAACAAACCCATGATCAGGAAAGACTTGCCAGACAGAGTTTACAAAACCCAAGAAGGAAAATTCAAAGCTTTGGTCAGAGAGGTGAAAGCAAAACACGAAAAGGGGCAGCCTGTTTTGGTTGGTACGACGTCGATCGATAAAAACGAATATTTGGGAAAACTACTGGAAAGAGAAGGCGTTCCACACGAGATTTTAAACGCCAAGCACCACGAAAAGGAAGGCGAGATTATAGCTCAAGCCGGCAGGCTGGGAGCTGTCACCATTGCTACAAATATGGCAGGCAGAGGAGTGGATATAATTTTGGGAGGCAATCCTTCCGATAAGGAAAATGCCAAAAAAGTGAAAGAGCTAGGCGGCCTTCATGTTATAGGTACGGAGAGGCACGAAGCCAGAAGAATCGACAATCAGTTGCGGGGAAGATCTGGCAGGCAGGGGGATCCGGGCTCTTCCCAGTTTTTCGTTTCTTTGGAAGACGACGTCATGCGTATTTTCGGGGGCGAGAGAATCCAGCGCTTGATGGAATTTTTGAAGGTTCCGGAAGACCAACCCATTGAGGCCAAAATGGTTTCCAGCGCCATTGAGTCGGCTCAGTCGAAAATTGAAGGAATGAATTTTGATTTGAGAAAGCACGTTTTGGATTACGACGACGTGATGAACAGGCACCGGGAAGTGATTTACAAAAAGAGAAGGGAGTTTTTAAGTATTGAAAATTGGAAATTGAAAATTGAAAGTTTAGCGCAAAGCGACGAGGAAAAAAGAGGAGTTAATGAAAAAATAAAAGAGTTTGGTGAAAATTTTAACCAGGTGGCAAAAACAATAGCTTTGCGCATCTTGGATATGCTTTGGATGAACCATTTGGAAGAAATGGAGGCTTTAAGGGATTCGGTTAGACTCAGGGCTTACGGCCAGCGGGATCCTTTGGTGGAATATAAATCCGAAGGACACAAGATGTTCAAAAGACTGTTGGAAACCATTGAAGCCAGCATCGTCCAGACCATTTTGAAAACTTCTTTGAAACCTCAACCAGCTCAATTTAACAATGTAACACAACCTCACCGATCGGCAGAATCATATTATCGTGGCAAAGGGAAGGTGGGGCGGAACGATCCTTGTCCGTGCGGAGCTAAAAATCCCGACGGTTCACCAAAGAAATATAAGCGTTGCCACGGAGCTTGAATTTCCGTTGCTCGCCCATCACGAAAATAAATTTTCGCATGGGCTCGCTATGAAATATAAAAAGCGCCATGGGAAAATGAGTAAAGTTTAGTTTCGATTATGCGGGGCTGACAGAAAAGAAGTTGATAAAAGGGAAAGGCGCCGAGCTCAGCTTCGGCGTTTTTCAAATTGACAATTGCGGCTCAAGGGATACAATAAAATAAAATGTTTAAAAGGAAGACTTACGTTATTGTTGCAGTTATTTTCGTTTTGGCGATTGTTGCCGGAATTTTAGATTATCCCAAATATTTTAATCGGAGTCTGGGGGAGTTTGGTTTTCCAAAATTCCCCGAGGTGCCTTTTAAATTGGGTTTGGATCTCCAAGGGGGGACTCATTTGGTCTATGAGGCGGATTTGTCAAATATTGAAAAAGCCGACTATCAATCTTCCATGCAGGGGCTAAGAGACGTCATTGAGAGAAGGGTTAATTTATTTGGCGTCCAGGAGCCCGTAGTGCAAACCCAGCAGGCTGGAGACGATTATCGATTGATCGTGGAGTTGGCCGGCATAAAAGATCCGGCTCAGGCCATAAAAGAGATTGGCAAGACTCCTTTTTTGCAGTTTAAAGAGCAGAAGGAAAACTATGAGGAAATAATGAAAAAAAACCGGCAGCTGGCAGAAGCTGGAAAAGAGACAGAAATGGAAGATCCCTTTCAGGACACTCAATTGACCGGTAAATACTTAGAAAAAGCCGAACTGGATTTCGATCAAACCACTTACAAGCCCCTGATCCGGCTTCAATTTAACGACGAAGGTGCCAAGATTTTTGAAGAATTAACCAAAGAAAACATTCAAAAGCCTCTGGCCATTTATATTGACGGCGTTCCCATTTCTGTTCCGGTTGTTCAAGATGTAATTTCCGGCGGGAAAGCTCAAATTACGGGCAATTTTACAATTGAGGAAGCTAAAAAATTAGCCCGTGACTTAAATGCCGGTGCCCTGCCGGTGCCCATCAATTTGATTTCTCAGCAGTCCGTGGGTCCCACTTTGGGGGCCATTTCTCTGCAAAAGTCTCTTTGGGCGGCGATTTGGGGCTTGCTGGCAGTGGTCATTTTCATGATTATGTTTTACAGACTGCCGGGATTTTTGGCTTCAATCGCTTTGGCAATTTACGTGGTTTTGGTGCTGGCTTTGTTTAAACTGATTCCCGTCACCTTGACTTTGGCGGGCATCGGCGGTTTCATTCTTTCTGTGGGAATGGCAATTGACGCCAACATTCTTATTTTCTCCAGAATGAGAGAAGAGTTAAAAGAGGGCAAAAGTTTTTCCATGGCGGTAGAGGAAGGGTTCAGAAGAGCCTGGCCTTCTATCAGAGACGGAAATTTCACCACCTTGATTGTGGCTTTGGTGTTGTTCGGTTTTGGCACCAGCTTCGTCAAGGGCTTTGCTTTTACTTTGACCATTGGCATTTTAATGAGTATGTTTTCGGCAATAGTAATAACAAAGTCACTTCTTCGGGCATTTGTGGGTACAAAGCTTGAAAAAATAAAAATATTATGGCGCTAACCAAATATCTTTTTACGTCAGAATCAATTACAGAAGGCCATCCAGACAAGCTGGCAGATGCAATATCCGACGCAGTTCTTGATGCTTGTCTGAAAGATGATAAATACTCGCGAGTAGGCTGCGAAACCGAAACCGGCATGGGTTATGTTATTGTCGGAGGAGAAATAACTACTAGAACTTGGGTTAACGTCCATGATTTGGTCAGGAAGGTGGTTCGGGATGTCGGCTACGATAAGCCAGAGTACGGATTTGATTACCGAACTTTGGCCATTTTCAATGCCATTCATGAGCAATCCCCGGATATTGCCAAGAAGGTGAAAAAGACAGGGACTAAAATTCAGGGAGCCGGAGATCAGGGTATGATGACCGGTTTTGCCTGTAGCGAAACTCCGGAGTTGATGCCGTTACCCATTATGCTGGCTCATAAATTGGTAAAAAGAATGACCGAGGTGAGAAAAAAAGGAATTTTGCCGTATCTGAGGCCCGACGGAAAATCGCAGGCTACAGTGGAATATTACAACGGAAAACCGAAAAGGCTGGATTCGGTGGTGATTTCCACCCAACACGATCCCGATGTTTCTTTGAAAAAATTAAGATCAGATATCGTGAAAAAAGTGATTAAGCCAGTTTGTGGAAAATATTTAGATAGAAAGACGAAATATTATGTTAACTATGGCGGAAGCTTCGTAATCGGGGGACCAGTGGCTGACGTGGGTATGACCGGCCGGAAGATTATTGTTGATACTTATGGAGGAATGGTGGCCTCGGGCGGCGGAGCCATGTCCGGGAAAGATCCCACCAAAGTGGACAGATCCGGCGCCTACATGGCTCGCTATGTGGCCAAAAATATCGTGGCTGCCAAACTGGCAGAGAAATGCGAGATACAGATTTCTTATGTAATTGGCGGCGTTAAACCGCTTTCTGTGAATGTGAACACTTTCGGCACGGGAAAAGTTTCAGAAGAAAAATTGGTTAAAATTATTACTAAAGTTTTTGATTTATCACCCGGAGGAATTATTAGAAAATTAAACCTTTTGCGGCCAATCTATCAAAAAACATCCTGTTATGGCCATTTTGGCAGAAAAGACCCCGATTTTACTTGGGAGAAAACCGATAAAGTAAAAGAATTACAGAAATACGCTCGAGAAGTATTATGAGTTTCAATTTCATTCGTTATAGCAAAATTTATTTTACTTTTTCCGGAATTTTAATTCTGGGGAGTTTGGTTTCCTTGTTTGTTTTCGGGCTGAACCCGGGGATTGATTTCACCGGAGGCAGCATCATGGAACTGCATTACCAGGGATCCCGTCCCGAGGTGTCAGCTGTCAGGGAATCTTTGTCAGAGTTCGGTCCGGTTTATGTTCAGACTACGGGAGATAAGGGTCTGATTATCAGAATGAAAGATATTCCAGAAGAAACCCATCAGCAAATTCTGCAAATATTAAGCGATGGGTATCAAGTTGAAGAAAGGCGCTTTGAATCAATCGGACCCGTCATTGGCCGGGAGTTGAAAGAAAAAACAAAGCTACTGATAGCCGTAGCCCTGTTTTCCGTGGTTTTTTATGTCGCCTTGGCCTTCAGAAAAGTGCAGCGTCCCATCGCTTCCTGGCAGTACGGCATAGTTTCTTTAGTCGCCCTTTTCCACGATGTCTTGATTCCTATCGGAGTTTTCTCAGTTTTAGGAAAGCTTTACGGGGTCCAGATTACTATTCCCGTGGTAGCCGCTCTCCTGACCATTTTGGGTTATTCTATCAATGACACGGTAGTGGTTTTTGACAGAATCAGAGAAAACTTGATTAAAAGAGTGGGGGTTACCTTTGAGGAAACGGTTAACAAAAGTTTGAACCAAACCGTTGCCCGTTCTATTAATACTTCTCTGACCACCCTTTTGGTTTTGTTGGCCATTTATTTTTTCGGCGGAGCTACCTTGCAGTATTTCGCCCTAGCTTTGATTATAGGGATTTTGGCGGGCACCTATTCTTCCATATTTCTGGCAAGCCCCTTGCTGGTTTTTTATTTGACAAGGTTTAAGAAATATGTTTAAATAGGAGTGTATATGATATTCAATTACCAGACTATCTTCCACAGCAATTTGCTTGGCGACCTGCCGGACAGACAAAAGGAAGTTATTACCAGGCGCTTCGGCTTACGGGGAGAAAAAGAGACTCTGGAGGCTATAGGCCTGGATTTGGGCATTACCAGAGAAAGAGTCCGCCAAATCGAAGAAGATGCTCTTCCTCAGCTGAGGAGAAGATCCGAGACTGTTTGCCGCAGCTGCTTTCAGTATTTCGCTTCTGTTTTGAAGAAAAACGGATCTCTGAAAAGAGAAGATCTTCTGTTGGAACAGCTGGGAGGTAATAAATTTAAAAATCACGTTTTCTTCCTTTTGACTTTGGGAAAATCCTTTGAAAGGATAGCCGAATCGGAGTCTTTTTATGCTTTGTGGACCATTGATAAAAATTCGTTGCTTAAGGCAAAAAAATTCGTCGGCAAATTCGTTTCCGAGCTTAAAAAGAAAAAGCAGCCTCAGGCGATTCCGGCGTATCTTTGTCCTTCTTATCTGGAAGTCTCTAAAAACGTTTTAAAAGGCCCTCAAGGATTGTACGGTTTGAGGGAATGGCCGGAAATCAACCCCAGGAGAGTCAAAGACAAAGCCTATTTGGTATTCAAAAAAGAGAAAAAGCCCCTTCACTTTACCCAAGTTGCCAATTTGGTGAGTGCTTCCTGCTCTCAGACGGTTCACAACGAGCTGATAAAAGACAGCCGTTTCGTTTTAGTGGGAAGGGGACTGTACGCCCTCAGAGAGTGGGGGTATCGGCCAGGAATTGTCAGAGAGGTGATTTCAGAAGTTCTCCGAAAAGCCCCAAAACCTCTTTCCAAAGAGGAGGTGGTGAAAAAGGTGCTCCAACAGCGCCAAGTGCAGCCCAATACCATACTGCTTAATCTGCAAAATAAAAAATATTTCGTTAAAAAGTCACAAGGATACACTATTCGGAAAGTTTAATGGATATTTCAATAATTCTTAACACAACCTGGGACATCATAAAGAACTGGTGGTGGGTGCCGCTACCTGTTATTCTTTATCGTCCCTTTTTGTTTTTCTGGCTTTATTGGAGAAGGGAGGTTTGGATGCTTAAGCAAAAATCGGTTTTGCTGGAAATCAAAATGCCCAAGGAAGTTTTAAAGCCTCTTCGGTCCATGGAGCAGGTTTTTTCTTCTATTTGGGGCAACGTTTTCGATCCGGCTGATTGGTGGGAGAAATGGATTGAAGGAAAAGATTTGATTTCGGTCCAGCTGGAAATGGTCAGTTTGGAAGGCATTCCCCATTTTTACATCCGTTGCCACGAATCTCGCCGCAACGCCATCGAATCTTCCATATATTCTCAATATCCCGATGCCGAAATCTCCATAGTGGATGATTATACAAAATATGTTCCCCAAAACGTTCCCAACAAAGACTGGGATATCTGGGGCACTGATTACGAGCTTGTCAAAGACGATGTTTTTCCTATCAAAACTTACACCAAGTTTTTTGAAGAAAAAGAAGCAGCCAAAGAGGAAAAAAGAGTGGATCCCGTGTCTACCCTTTTGGAGGGAATGGGGAAGCTTGGTCCCGGAGAGCAACTTTGGATTCAGATTGTCGCTCAGCCCATCACCACCACGGGAAAAGAGCCCGAAGGGGGGTATGATTTTGTGGTTAAGGGCAGAGAAATAGCCGATGCATTAGCTAAAAGAGAAAAACCCAAAAAACCAAAATCAATTTTGCGGGAAGCGACGGAAATCGTGGTGGGCCCACCCTTCGGCGAAGTTCCCCAAGAAGAAAAAAAGTCCATGGAGCTGGTGGCCCCCGAGCTTAGGCTCACTCCCGGAGAAAAAGAAATCGTTCAAGGAGTGGAGCAAAAAATCGCTAAAAGGTGTTTTAAATCCCACATCCGTTTTATATACCTTGCCAAAAGGGACGTTTATTTCGGCGGAGCCAAGGCCATTCCCTTCGGATTTTTCGCCCAGTTTGCCACGGAGAACTTAAACGCTCTCAAGCCTTGGCCCAAAACCATTACCAAGATTCACCGTTATCCCGTTTTGGACTTAGTCAGACCCAGGCGTATCTTTATAAGAAAGAGAAGGCTATTTTTCCGGTACGTCAACAGGATGCATCCTTTGTTTCCCAGGCCAACTCCCAGAAAAGGCCGCTTCATTTTAAATACAGAGGAGTTAGCCACCATGTTTCATTTTCCAGGAAGGGTGGCAGCTCCCGCTCCTTTTGTTCCCAGAGTGGAGGCGAAAAGAGGAGAAGCTCCGCCAGGATTGCCCACGGAATAATACATTATGGAAAACGACATTACTCTCTTTGGAGAAACCACTTTTAGAAATGCCAGGAAGAAATTTGGCATCAAAATCGACGATAGACGCCGGCATGTTTATGTCGTAGGTAAAACCGGCATGGGGAAAACGGTCTTGCTAGAAAACATGGCCATTCAGGATATTCAGAAAGGTCATGGTATTGGCTTTGTTGATCCCCACGGGGAGGCCGCCGAGCGCCTCTTGGATTTTGTGCCCGGCCACAGAATAAACGACGTCATCTACATAAATCCGGCCGACGTAAACTATCCCATTGCTTTCAATATTATGGAAAAAGTGGATCCAGAGCATAGGCATTTAGTGGCTGGCGGTTTGATGGGAGTTTTCAAGAAAATTTGGCCCGATGTTTGGTCTGCCAGGATGGAATATATCTTGAACAACTGCATTTTGGCCCTTTTGGAATATCCGGGAGCCACTCTTTTGGGAGTGAACAGAATGCTCGCTGACGCAGAGTACAGAAAGAAAGTGGTGGAAAAAATTACCGACCCCGTAGTTAAAGCTTTTTGGACTC
>CAZALP010000009.1:0-18074 GCA_964486395.1 uncultured Candidatus Saccharibacteria bacterium | reverse complement strand
TTGGCAATGCCTATGCCGACTTTCCCTTTCTGGTCCCCCGTAACCACCAAAGCCCTGAAGCGCATTTTCCTTCCGCCAGCCCTGGTGTGGGCGACCCTGGCCAAATCCAAAAGCTTTGACTCAAACTCGTCTTTGGGCCTCTCCCTTCTAAATCTTTCTTTTGTTTTTGGTTTGTCTTGAATCATTTTGAAAATTGATAATTGTTTTGTGAGAACGGTGGGTTAATTGAAAATTAAAATTTCAGTCCTCCCTCTCTGGCCCCTTCGGCCAGGGCCTTCACCCGACCATGGTACTTGTATCCTCCCCTGTCAAAAACCACTTTCTCAATTTTCTTTTCTTTCGCCTTTTGGGCAATTAACTTTCCTGTTTCTTTGGCCTTTTTAATATTTGCCTTGCCCTTGATGGAAGCCAATGTTTTGCCACTTTCGTCATCGATTAACTGGGCATAAATATACTGATTGGAACGAAAAACACAAAGCCGAGGCCTATTAGCTGTACCCTTTATCTTAGCTCTAATCCTTCTCTGCCGTTTTTTTCTTTGTTCTCTTTTTTCTGGCATATTATGTATATTTATATTATGTGGTAGCTCCTACGGCCTTTTTGCCTAACTTTCTTCTAATTTGCTCTCCCTGGTATTTTATGCCTTTTCCCTTGTAAGGCTCGGGTGGCCTTACTTTCCTTATCCTGGCTGCGGTCTGCCCCACCAGTTCTTTGTCGATACCTAAAACCGTAATGATGTTTTTGTCCACGGAAAACTGAATGCCCTCGGGCTTTTTGATTTTCACCGGCTGGGAAAAACCCACGTTCAGCACCAAATCTTCTCCCTCCAGGCCGGCTCGGTACCCGACGCCCTCTATTTCCAACTTTTTTTCATAGCCTTTGGTGACCCCCTGAACCTGATTGTAAATTAAAGCTCGACTCAACCCCCAAAAAGCTTTGTCCCGACTTTGAACAAAAATCTTTCCATCTTTCACCTCAACTTTAACTTGGGGCTGAACTTCCAAGCTGAGCTCTCCCTTGGGGCCCTTAACTGTAATTTTCCGGCCTGCGATTTTTACATCCACTCCCTGAGGTATTTCAATTGGTTTTTTGCCAATTCTACTCATTTTTATTATCCAGTTAATTCGTTAATTTAGATTAATATTTACCATATCTCGCATATTACCTCTCCGCCTAATTTATTTTTTCTAGCTTGCTTGTTTGTCATAATTCCCCTCGATGTCGATATTATGGATATGCCGTATCCCCCTTTAACGGGCCTCAGCTTTCCGTATGGCAAGTAAATTCTCTGTCCGGGTTTGGAAACCCTTTTCAAGCCGGAAATGGCGGAAGCTCCATTTTCGTATTTAAGAGTTATTTCAATAAACTTCCTGAACTTTTTTCCTTTTTTCTCGACTTTTTCAATAAAGCCTTCCTTTTCCAAAATCCTGGCAATTTCGTATTTCAAATTGGAAAAAGGAATCTCCACCGTTTCCTTGCCTACGGCCTGAGCGTTCCTTATTCTGTTGAGCATATCGGTAATTGGATCCGTCATATATTTTACCAGCTTGATTTTTTAACTCCGGGTATTAATCCTTTATTCGCCATCTCGCGAAAGCAAATGCGACAGAGGCCGAAGCGCCTCATATATCCCCTTTTCCTGCCACAGCGAAAACAGCGCCGAACGATTCGACTTTTAAACTTTGGTTTTCTTTTAGATTTTGCAATTTGTGCTTTAGTAGCCATAATATTTAACGATTGGCCGCTAGGGTATAGCAACTAACCACTAGTAGCTAAACCCTAGTTGCCAATGGCTAAGATTTGATTGGAAAGCCCAGCATTTTAAACAGTTCTAGTCCCTCTTCTCTGGTTTTGGCGTTTGTTACAATTGTCACCTCCAAGCCGAATATATTCTTGGTCTTTTCGGGAGAAACTTCGGGAAATGCGATATGCTCCTTAATGGCAAGGGTTAAATTTCCTTCCCGGTCTACGGACTTTTGGCTGATGCCCTGGAAATCGCGGGATCTGGGCAAGGCAATATGAACCAGTCTTTCCAAAAAATCATACATTTTGCCCCTTCTCAAAGTAACTTTGGCTCCAACAACCTGCCCCTTCTTTATTTTGAAGGAAGCTATGGACTTTTTGGCATAAGTGGGCACGGCTTTCTGCCCGCAAATGAGGGCAAGGTCGTGGGAAACTTGCTGTTCTATTTTTTTCTGCTCGTCCGAAGTTTTTCCCACTATTTCTCTGCCAAAGCCGGTGTTAACCACCGCCTTTTTGATTGCCGGAACAGCCATCTTGTTTTTGTATCCGAATTTTTCCATCATTCGGGGTATTACCTCTTTTTGGTATTTTTCCTTAAGCTTCATCATATTTCCTGCTTGCACTTTTTGCATATTTTATATTTCTTCCCCTCCCTGACAACATATCCTATTCTAGCCGGTTTTCCGCATTTAGGACAAACCAATTTTAAGTTGGAAACGTCAAGGGGAGAAGAAAGCTCCACTATTTGGCCTTTTTCTCCAGACCTCTTAGGCTTAACATGCTTTTTCCTGATATTCACCCCTTCAACTACAACTTTGTTTTCTTTCGGAAAAACGCCCAAAACTTTTCCCTGCTTGCCGCGGTCCTTGCCGGAAATTACTATAACTTGGTCACCTTTTTTAATCTTCATAGTTATACGATTTCTTTGGCTAAAGCCGCAATTTTATCAAAACCTTTTTCTTTGATTTCCTTGGGAATGGGTCCGAAAATTCTCCCTCCCTTGGGCTCCCGCGTTTTTCCTTCTAAAATCACGCAAGCGTTGTCGTCAAAACGAATGTAGGAGCCGTCCGGCCTCTTGTAATTTCTCTTTTGCCTTACCACCACGGCCCTCACCACATCGTGCTTTTTTACCATTCTCCTGGGTTCTGCTTCCTTGACCGTCCCCACTATGACATCGCCAATCCGAGCATACCTGTGGCGGGTGCCGGACAAAATCTGAAAACACTGGAGAGTTTTGGCTCCCGTGTTATCGACAACGTTTAACATAGTTCTTAACTGAATCATAATTACTCGATTATTTAATTAACGGATTAACGCATTAACGAATTAGTTAACTCGTTAACTCGTTAACTTTTGGGTTAATTAATTTCTTCACTACTTTCCATCTTTTCTCCTTGCTTATCGGACGACATTCTTCAATTATGACTTTGTCACCAACCTCAAAAGGCGTATCAGTGTGGGCTTTGTATTTTTTGTGAACCCTGAATCTTTTCTTGTATTTAGGATGCTGCTTGATCCTTTCCACCACCACTACGACGGTTTTGGGGGTCTTTTGCGATTTAATTGTGCCTGTTAGTCTTTTTTTAGGCATGTTAGTATTCTGGCAATATCTTTTTTAATTTGCCTTATCTCCCTGACGTTTTTCACTTTGCCGGAAATCAAATCGAATTTCAACCGCCGCAGTTTTTCCCTTTTTTCGGTCAGGAGTTTTTTTAATTCTTCTTTTGTCTTTTGCCTGATTTCCCCTATTTTCATAATTCTCTTTTAATAAATTTGGTTCTAATGGGAAGTTTTCGGCCGGCCGTTCCGAAAGCCTCTTTGGCCGTTTCTTCCGGCACTCCCTCCAGCTCGAATATTATTCTTCCCGGACGGATTGGATAAACGTAATGGTCCACTCCCCCTTTACCTCCTCCCATGGGAACTTCCGTTCCCTTTTGGGTGACGGGCTTGTCCGGAAAAATCCTAATCCATAGCTTTCCTCCTTTTTTCAAATATCTGATAACAGCTCTTCTGGCGGCCTCGATCTGGCGGGCAGTCAGCCATTTTTCTTCCATGGCTTTCAAGCCGAAACTGCCGAAAGCCAATTCGGTTCCTCTGGTTTCGATTCTGGCCCTCTGCCTGCCCTTCATCCATTTTCTATGTTTCACTTTTTTGGGGAATAACATAACATTAATTCACTAATAATACACCAATATCACCAATATCACTAATATCACTAATATCACTAATATTTAATTATGTCATTCGTGTTAATTCGTGTATTGGTGTTATTTTCCGAATCTTTCGCCTTTATAAATCCATACTTTGACGCCGATTACGCCATAAGTGCAGAAAGCTTGGGCATGATGGTAATCAATGACGGCCCTCAAGCTCTGGCGGGGAAGACGACCTTTTTTAAGCCATTCCCTTCTGGAAATCTCAGAACCCCCCAATCTTCCTGACACTTCTATTCTCACTCCCATCACTTCCTTATTGGTCATCACTTTTTCAACTGCCCGCTTTATGGCTCTCCGGTGGGGAGTCCTTTTTTCCAACTGCTGGGCGACCCACTGGGCGACCAAAGAAGCTGAAGCCCAAATGTTCCTGACTTCCCTGATTTCCAATTTCAGCTCCCTTTTGGCGGAAGTCTTCTTCACTTTATTTAAAACTTTTTCCAACTCCTTTTTTAAATCTTCGGCTCCCTTGCCTCCACGGCCAATGATCAAACCAGGCCTGGCAGTGTTGATGATAACGCTGATTTTGCCCGGCGACCTTTCAATTTCTATATTCTGCAAAGCGGAATCTTTCAGTTTCTCCTCCAAAAATTCCCTAATTCTAAAGTCTTCTTCCAAATATTGGGGAAGATTTTTTTTATCCAGCCAGCGAGAATCCCAGTCGCTCAAATTCCTTAATCTAAACGCTTTAGGGTGAACTTTATGAGCCATATGTCATCCGCGCCTCACTTGCTTCTCGGTCAGCTCCGCTGACCGAGAAAGCTATGTTCGGCGCATTGCCGCTTTTCTCCGAATCGTTTTGCGACTCGAAGGCCTCTTAATTTCAGTTAAAACTAAAGTCACATGGGAAGTCTTTTTCTGTATTTCGTAAGCCTGCCCCCTGGCTCTGGCCCGCCATCTTTTGAATTTGGGCCCTTCGTCCACTGTAATTTTGGAAATATACAGACGGGAGGGATCCAAGTTTTTCTGTTTGGCGGAAGCCATCGCCGAATTCAAAAGTTTCAGTATATGGGGAGCCGCTCTTTTCAAAGCAAACTTCAAAATAACCTGGGCTTCTTCGGCTGACTTTCTCCGAATGAGATCTGACACCAATCTGACCTTCCTGGGAGCTATCCTTAAATGTTTTAATTTGACTGTTACCTCCATAACGATCACAAGGTTTTCCCCCTTCTTTTATCCGCCGCAGACGGATTCCTCTTGCGGCCTTCGGGCAACTCCCCGAGGTTTTGAATGATTTTCAACACGGGGGGGAACCTAAAATTTTATTTTATAAAATTTTTATTATTTTTTCTCTTCTTGAAGTTTAGTCGATTGCTTTTCTGCTTCGGCCGCCTCCAGCTCTCTCTGCATTCTTCCGCCGTGGCGGCCGAATTTGGTAGTTGCAGCAAATTCACCCAACTTGTGGCCCACCATATCTTCTGTAATATGAACAGGCACATGCTCTTTGCCGTTGTGAACGCCAAAAGTAAAGCCAACCATTTCCGGAGTAATGGTGCAGGACCTGCACCAGGTTTTGACAACCTGCTTTTGGTCGGGTTTCATGCTCTTGATTTTCTTCAGCAAATCCTCTGATACGTATGGACCTTTTTTTATGCTTCTTGGCATATTATTTCTTCTTTTTTCTTCTTTGAATTATGTATTTGTCCGTCCATTTTCTTTTGCGGGTCTTAACCCCCTTGGCGGGTTTTCCCCAGGGAGTTTTGGGATGCTTCAAGCCGATAGGGGCTTTTCCCTCTCCGCCTCCGTGAGGATGATCAGGAGGAACCATGGCAGAACCCCTAACGGTAGGTCTTATTCTTTTATGCCTGGATTTGCCCGCTTTTCCTAACTTCATATACCGGTGTTCTGAACGGGAAACAGCCCCAATGGAAGCGAAACACTCGGAAAGCGCTTTTCTGACTTCCGTAGAAGGCATTTCCAAATGAGTGTATTTTCCCTCGTGGGCCAAAATTATGGCAGCTCCTCCTGCCCCTCTGATCATTTTCCCCCCTCGGCCTGGCTCTAACTCAACATTATAAACTTGGGTGCCTACGGGAATATTTTTAAGTTTAGTTCGATTGCCCGGTTTCAATTCCGCCTTTTCTGAACAAATCACCTCATCTCCCACTTTTAATCCCTGGGGTGCCAGTCTGTATCTTCTGTCCCCGTCTTCATATTCCAAAAGCATAATGAAAGAAGTGCGGTAAGGATCGTATTCAAAAGCAACGACTTTGGCTTTAATGCCTATTTTTTCCTGTCCAAAATCCACAATCCGGTAAAGGCGCTTGGCTCCTCCTCCTCGGTGACGAACGCTAACTCTGCCCGAGCTGCTTCTGCCAGCTTTCCTTTTGAAGCTCAAAAGCAACCTCTTTTCAGGCTTCTTTTTGGTCAAAATGCTGAAATCTTCTTTTGTGTATTGTTTCTTAAGCATATAGTATGGTGGTGAGGTAGCGGGTTTCCAAAGTAGCTTTCGGAGGCAGCCGAGCACGGTTTCGCCGAAAGCGAATCGGCTGCCGAGAACGCAGACCTAAAAATCTCGCAGGGATTTTTAGGATCGGTACTTTGGAAACCCGCTACCGAATCATTATCGTGGCAACACTTCTATCTTCTGGCCTTCGACTATTTTCACGATGGCTTTTTTGTATCCCTTCCTTTCTCCTTCAATTCTGCCCAGTCTTCTCTTCTTGGAAGGTACATTTATTATCCGAACCGAAACCACGTTCGCTCCGTAAAGATCCTCCACTGCCCTCTTTACTTCCGCTTTGCCGGCTTTGGGAAAAACCTCGAAAACATACTGGTTTTTATCAGTCAAATCCGTGGCCTTTTCGGTAATGTGGGGGCCTCTTAAAACTCGATAAGCCACATCGGAAATCTTCTTGAGTTTGGGGACAGCAGCTGGTTTTCGAGCCCGGCGCGGCTTGACCGCGGGAGCTATTTTTTCCTTGGTTTTTTTTTCGAGTTTTTTCTCAAATTCTTTCTTTTCTGGAACTTTTTTCTTTTTTTTAAAAATATCGAGCAAGGCCATGTTATTTAACGAAATTATCTTTAATTACTTTTATTGACTCTTTGGGCATAACTAAATATTTAAAACTAAGCAAGTCCAGGACATTTAAATCTTTGGCTTGGATAAATTCTGTTTTTGGCAAATTTCTAGCCGCTCTAATTATGTTTTTGTCCATTCCCGGCAAAGCAATCAAACGACTTCCCTCTTTACAGGGAAGATTTCCCATAATTTTTGCCATAAGCTTGGTTTTGGGCTCGGCCAATTGCATCTTGTCCAAAATAATCAAAAAATTGTTTTGAGCTTTGAATGACAGAACCTGCAACAACGCCCTCCTTCTCATCTTTTTATTGATTTTTTTCTTAAAAACCTTTTTCTTGGTGGGACCGAAAGTTACTCCCCCGCCCCGCCAAATCGGAGAACGAATGGAACCCGCTCTGGCGCGACCGGTTCCCTTTTGCCGCCAGGGTTTTCTGCCTCCTCCTCTGACTTCGCTCCTATCCTTGGTGTGAGCTATCACTCGCCTTCTGTTTGCCATCTGGGATAAGGCTACTTGATGCACCAAATCTGGATTTAACTTTACTCCGAAAACTTCCGAGGGCAACCTCGTTTGGGAAACCACTTTGCCTTGTTGGTCATAACACTTAACAAGCATAAATTAATTTGGTATAATGAAATATAAAGCGCTTAAGAAAGTGCCGTGGATCAAAGAAGATCTGCGGCGCTTTTTAAATCCCGCGGACATCAATCCCCCACATAAAGTATACTGCTATGTAACAATGAATTTTATGTTATTTTTTATTTAAGAATCTTGGTGATCTTTTTGTATAAATCTGATTTCCGATCTAATTTCCTTACCGCATTGCGAAGTTTATCTTTTTGTCTTTTGTTCATTGTTTTCACTACTTCTTCCACTAAAAGCTGGGGCCAAAACATCATAGGATAACGCCTCTTCAGTAAGCCCCATTCACTTTGAGGTTTTGCTCAGGAGGGTTCTGGTTTGTGCTCTTTTTTATGGGCCTTCTTCACAATCAACCTAAATCCCTCTCCTCCTTCTGCTAACCAATAATTAACTTTAGCTATTGTTCCATGGCTGACGTTTAATGTTCTTTCTATGTACCGATAATTTTTCCCCTTTATCAAGAATTTGGCAATTTTAATTCTTTTGGCTATCGTAATGGTTTCTTGCCTGGTCAATAAATCAATTATAAAATCCATTATCTTTCAGGGCGAACGCAAAACAGAAATGGCTTCACAAAACTCTTCCAACAATTCACCTCTTTCCTTGTTTGAAATTTTGAGGCGCGCTCTGGTCATTATTTTAATTTTACAATAAATCTAACCATACAGAAAGTATATTGCTATGTAGCAGTATACTTTTTGTGGGGTTAGCCGCGAATTTCTAGCAAAGTACCTTTATTTCCGGGAATGGCGCCGCGAACAGCCAATAAATTGTTGTCTTTGTCCACTTTCACTATTTTCAAGTTTCTAACAGTAACCCTTTCAGCTCCCATTCTTCCCGGCATCTTTTTTCCCTTTAACACTCTTTCCGGGAAAGAAGAGCCCACAGATCCCAGTGTTCTGTGTTCGTGCTTCACTCCATGAGTGGCATTTCTGCCGGAAAACCCCCATCTTTTGACGGCCCCCTGAAATCCTTTTCCTTTGGAAATTCCGGAAATTTTTATCTTGTCTCCTTCTTCAAAAATGGAAACGTCAATCTTGTCTCCCACTTTATATTCTCCGTTCCTAAACTCCCTCAGCCACTTAAAGGGAGTTTTCTTCATTGGTTTTTTGATTTTGCTGTGTGTGAACGGTGGGTTTTTCTTTTCGATCTTTTTGAAGCCGACTTGAACTGCCGCATAGCCGTCCTTTTCGTTTGTTTTCACCTGGGTTACCTGGCAAGGTCCGGCTTCAATCAAAGTTACGGGCACGACATTGCCCTTTTCGTCGAAAATCTGCGACATTCCCAATTTTTGACCTAATATGAATTTCATATATTCTCAACAGAAAACCGGGCATAGCCCGGCTCTCGATTCCGTGACTATTTAATACCTTAAAATATTTTAAAATTTGGAAGCCATTAACATTATGGATTGTATTACATTTTGATTTCTATGTCAACGCCGGCGGGCAAGTTCAAGTTTATTAAAGCGTCGATTGCTCGAGGATTGGGCTTTAAAATGTCTATTAATCTCTTGTGAACTCTCATCTCAAACTGCTCTCTGGCGTCCTTGTGCACGAAAGTAGAGCGGTTAA
Source organism: uncultured Candidatus Saccharibacteria bacterium (assembly GCA_964486395.1). Classification (GTDB taxonomy): domain Bacteria; phylum Patescibacteriota; class Minisyncoccia; order Minisyncoccales; family MHMH01; genus CAYYJV01. The sequence continues at coordinate 8,882 of CAZALP010000009.1, read as the reverse complement.
CCGTATACTTGTGAATTTCGGTGGGCAAAGGAACAGGACCCGCCACTTCGGCGCCGTAACGCAAAGCTGTCTCACAAATCTCGCGAGCTGATTTGTCAATTACTTTGTGATCATAAGCCCGAAGTTTAATGCGCAACTTCGGGCTTATTGCCTGTTCAGATTCAGCTTTTTTCTTTACTGACATTTAATGTTTTGTGTTCTACTTCCTACTTTACTATTTTAGTCACAACTCCGGCTCCCACGGTCTTGCCTCCCTCTCTAATGGCGAATCTTTGCTGTTCTTCCAGAGCTACGGGGGCCAACAGCTTGATTTTCAAGTTGACCGTGTCTCCCGGCATTACCATCTCCGTACCCTCGGGCAAGGTAACTTCCCCGGTAACATCAGTAGTTCTGATGTAAAACTGGGGCTTATAACCCGAGAAAAACGGAGTATGTCTTCCGCCTTCTTCCTTAGTTAGAATGTAAACTTCTCCTTCGTATTCGGTGTGAGGAGTTATGGTGCCCGATTTTGCCAGTACCTGTCCCCTTTCCACATCTTCTTTTTTCAAGCCTCTCAAGAGAATTCCTACGTTATCTCCCGCTCTTCCCTCGTCCAGCGTCTTTTGAAACATCTCAATACTGACCACCGTGGTCTTCTGAGTGGGCTTTATTCCCACCAGCTCCACTTCATCGTTGGGGTGAACCACACCTCTTTCAATTCTTCCCGTAGCCACCGTCCCCCGGCCAGCAATGGAGAAAACGTCCTCTATTGCCATCAGGAATGGCTTGTCGATTTCCCGAGTAGGCTCCGGAATGTATTCATCCAAAGCTTTAACTAAATCCAGAATGGGCTTAGCTGCTTCGTCATCAGCCGATTTGGCATCCAAAGCCTTCAAGGCAGACCCGCGAATAACGGGAATTTCGTCTCCGGGAAACTTGTACTTTTTCAGAAGCTCCCTGACTTCAGATTCCACCAAATCAACAATTTCGGGATCATCCACGGCGTCGCATTTGTTCAAAAACACGATCACCGAAGGCAAGCCTACCTGGCGGGCCAAAAGGATATGCTCTCGGGTTTGAGGCATGGGGCCGTCGACAGCGGACACCACCAAAATGGCGCCGTCCATTTGAGCGGCTCCCGTAATCATATTCTTGATGTAGTCAGCGTGACCCGGACAGTCAATATGAGCATAGTGCCTGTTTTCTGTCTCGTACTCCAAATGGGAAACGGCTATAGTTAGCCCTCTAGCTTTTTCCTCGGGAGCTGAGTCAATCTGATCTACGGTTTTCTCTGACACCTTAAAACCCTTCAAATTTAAAACATGAAGGATGGCGGCAGTCAAAGTGGTTTTCCCATGGTCGACGTGACCGATGGTACCGACGTTAATATGGGGCTTTCCCCTAACAAATTTTTCTTTCTCTGCCATATTAATGTTTATTAATTATTATTAATTATTAATACTAATTATTATTCTATCGACTTTTTGATTTGTGTCAAGCCCTAAAAGGGCAGGTCTTCAACCTTCAACTCCTCTTCCTGCAACTCTTTGGGGAGAACCTGCCTGCTCGCAGGCGAAGATTGCGCTTTTTTGCCGGGACTATTTTTCTTCTCAATTATTCTTTTCTTATATTCCTCAAAACTGACAACCACCATCACCGGCTTTCCGTCTTCCACGATTATAAATTTCCCTCCTTCTTCCTCAATAAATTGTCTGATTTCGTTCAAGTCCATAATTTTACCGGCGTTTGCCTTCAATTATCTCCTGAGCTATATTCTGCGGCACTTCTTCATACTTGTCAAATTCCATCGTAAATGTGCCGCGGCCTTCGGTCATGGAACGAAGAGCAGTGGCGTAGCCGAACATTTCAGAAAGGGGAACTTTGGCGTCGATTACCTTCATCTGGCCGCGATCGGAAGTTTCTTCTATTTTTCCCCGGCGGGCGGCCAAATCCCCTATGGTATCTCCAAAAAACTCTCCCGGAACCACCACTTCCAACTTCATAATGGGCTCCAAAAGCACGGGCTTTGCTTTTTTGGCGGCAGACTGCAAAGCCATGGAGCCGGCAATCTTGAAAGCGACCTCCGAGGAGTCAACTTCGTGGTAAGAGCCGTCGTAAAGTGCAACTGACATATCCACCAGAGGGTAGCCTGCCACCACTCCCTTGTCCATGGCTTCCTTTACTCCCTTTTCCACTGCCGGGATAAACTCTTGGGGAATAATTCCCCCTTTGATTTCATTGACAAATTCAAATCCCTCTCCTCTTTCTTTGGGTTCCACTCTCAGCCAAACGTGGCCGTACTGGCCTCTGCCTCCCGATTGCCTGACGTATTTGCCTTCGGCTTCCGTCTCCATTTGGATTGTTTCTTTGTAAGCTACCTGAGGCCTGCCGACGTTGGCATCTACCTTGAACTCCCTTTTCATTCTATCCACCAGAATGTCCAAATGCAATTCCCCCATGCCGGAAATTAAGGTTTCTCCTGTTTCCAAATCGCTTTTAATTTTAAAAGTAGGGTCCTCCTCGGCCAACCTTCTCAGGGCCATGCCCATTTTTTCCTGGTCGGCTTTGCTCCTGGGTTCGATTCTGATGGAAATTACCGGCTCAGGAAAAGTAATTTTTTCCAAAACAATGGGATGGGCTTCATCGCAAAGGGTGTGGCCAGTGCTGGTGTTTTTAAGGCCAACAGTGGCTGCAATATCTCCTGCGAAAAGCTCTTCCACTTCCTCTCTTTCAGCGGCATGCATTCTCAAAATCCTTCCCAGCCTTTCTTTTTCTCCCGTGGTTGAGTTTAAAAGATAAGAACCTTTCTTCAGCGTGCCGGAATATACCCTAAAAAAAGTCAAAGTTCCCACATAAGGATCGCTTGCCACTTTGAAGGCCAAAGCTGAAAAGGGCTTTTGGTCGTCAGCCTCCCTTTCTTCTTCTTTGCCCGTCCGGGGATTTATTCCCTTGACCGGAGGCAGATCCACCGGGCTGGGCAGATAATGAATTACCCCGTCCAGCAAAGGTTGGACTCCCTTGTTTTTCAAAGCGGAGCCGCAAAAAACTGGCACCAGCCTGTAGCCCAAAACTGCGTTTCTCAAAACTTTTATCAGTTTTTCCACGGGAATTTCTTTTTCCGCCAAATAGTCTTCCATTAATTTTTCGTCTTCGCCGACGATTTTTTCCACCAGCTTTTCACGCCATTCCTTGGCTTTTTCCTTCAAGTCCTCGGGGATTTCCTCTTCTTTAACAATTTGGCCGAAATCCCCCTCGAATCTTAGAGCTTTCATTTTCAGCAAATCTATCACTCCCTCCAGTTTGTCTTCTGCACCGATGGGTATTTGCATAGCCACGGCGTCCGGAGTAAGTTTCTGCCAAATTGATTCAAGGCTTTTTTCGAAAGACGCCCCCATCCTGTCTAGTTTATTAATAAAGCAAAGACGGGGAACCTTAAACTTATCTGCTTGATGCCAGACGGTTTCAGACTGCGGCTCCACGCCCGCCACCCCGTCGAAAACCACCACGGCTCCGTCCAGAACCCGCAAGGATCTCTGGACCTCGGCGGTAAAGTCAATGTGGCCCGGGGTGTCGATGATGTTAATACGGTGCTCTGGCCCCTCTCCCACTTTCCAAAAACAGGTAGTAGCAGCAGAGGTAATGGTGATCCCTCTTTCCCTTTCCTGCTCCATCCAGTCCATGATGGCCTTTCCTTCGTGGACTTCCCCTATTTTGTGAGAAATGCCGGTATAAAACAAAACCCGCTCGGTCATCGTGGTTTTGCCGGCGTCAATATGCGCTATAATTCCGATATCGCGAACTCTTTCAATTGGATAGGCGCGAGGCATAATTTTAAATGCTAAATTGAAAATTTAAAATTGAAAATTAATAACATGATTTACCAGGCAAAGTGGGCAAATGCTCTGTTGGCTTCGGCCATACGATGGGTGTCTTCTTTCTTTTTTACGGCCGCTCCCTCGTTTTTGGAGGCGGCAATTAATTCATCGGCCAGTTTTTCTTTCATTGGTCTTCCTTTTTTGGATTTGGCCGCCTGGATTATCCAGCGGCTGGCCAAAGCAATTCTTCTCTCTCCCCGCACTTCAACCGGAACCTGATAAGTAGCCCCTCCCACCCTTCTCGATTTTACTTCCAGCAGGGGAGAAGCTGCTTGTATGGCTTTTTCGAAAATCTCCAAAGGATCTTTTTGAGTTTTCTCTTTGATTATATCAAAAGCGCCGTAGACGATCTTTTGAGCTACAGTTTTCTTCCCCCGCTTCATAATCCTATTGATGAACTTTGCCACATCAACCCGGTTGTATACGGGATCGGGAGTAATTGTTTTAGCTTTTTGCTTTCTTCGTGCCATGATGTTTGAATTTTGAATCTCAAATCTAGAATTTAGAATAGAAATAAAGAATTTTTGAATTTAGAATTCTTTATTCGGGATTCCCATTCAAGATTTCAAATTCCAGATTCTAAATTCTATTTTTCGCGCTTGGTTCCGTATTTCGACCTCTCCTGCTTCCGTCCTTCTACTCCTCCGGCGTCCAAAACGCCCCTAACCACATGATATCTCACTCCCGGCAAATCCTTCACTCTTCCTCCCCTGATTGCCACTACCGAGTGTTCCTGCAGATTGTGGCCCTCTCCCGGAATGTAAGCTGTTACCTCCATGCCGTTGGTCAAACGAACTCTGGCCACTTTTCTCAAAGCGGAGTTAGGTTTCTTGGGAGTGACGGTAAAAACCTTCAGGCACACTCCCCTTTTGAAGGGCGAAGGATATTCTTTAGGCCTGTTTTTAAGCACATTAAAACCGTACGTCAGAGCTGGCGCTTTGGTTTTTTTCTTAATTCTCTTTCTTCCTTTTTTTACCAATTGCTGAATCGTAGGCATATCCAAAAGACTAACAAATAACTTTGCTTATGTCAAATCAAAAACCGAAAATGAGGCCGGGAAAAGAGTGACCCGCAAAAAGATAATAAAAAAAGCCGGCTAAAGGCGGCAAAAACATTATGGCCAAGAATAAAGCCAAAAAGATTCCGATAAAAGAACTCTGCAACACCTGCAAAAATCTGGATTGAGGAAAAAAATCCATCAAAAGCTTTGAGCCGTCCAGGGGAGGAATGGGAATTAAATTAAAGAGTCCCAAGAAAATATTGACGTAAACCACCCAAGAAAAAGCCACGTACAAAAATCCGGTTACCGGAACTAACCTTAAAACCAGCCCAAAAACCAAAGCAATCAGGAAATTGGCTCCGGGACCTGCTATCCCCACCTTGGTGGATCCCCATTTCTGGTCTCTGAGGTTGAAAGGATTGTAGGGAACGGGCTTTGCCCAGCCGATGAATCCGCCGAAAACGAACAATAAAAACAAAGGGATGATTACCGTCCCCATGGGATCCAGATGTTTTAAAGGGTTCAAAGTCAAACGACCCGCATACTTTGCCGTGGGGTCGCCCAAGTAGTAAGCCATCCAGCCATGGAAATATTCATGGAAGACGGCGGAAAAAACCACTATGACGTATAAAAAAAGTTTGAACTCTATTGGCACTTCCATATTTTTATGTTATAACATAAACACTATGAGTAGGCAATGCGCTATCTGCGGCAAAAAAAGCAAAATGTCGGGTCAAAGAAAAAAACTGATGAGCAGATACAACCCGACCTACAAAAAAAGAAAATATCCCAATTTGCAGTGGGCAACTTTGCCCTCGGGCCAAAGAGTCAAAGCCTGCGCTAAATGCATCAAATCTCTTTCCAAGAAAAAATCCTAAATCCGAAATCCGAAATCCAAAACAAATCCCAAATTCAAAATTCCAAATTCTAAACCAACGGTTTTAAGTTTCGTTTGGAACAAGAACTTTGTTCATATTAGAATTTCGAATTTCCCGCGACAGCGGGCTACGGGGCATGGTGTAATTGGCTAACATTTGCGCATGGGGTGCGTAAGATTCCCGGTTCGAGCCCGGGTGCCCCGACCATACCAAAAATACCGGGGTTGAACCTCGGTATTTTTAGGCCCTGCTTTTCTAGAGAATTCGTCCGGAAAATAGTCTAGGTGGGTGCCCGCACTGCCAGCCCACGAGCTGACAAAATATAAAGCTCCCGTGAAAAAAGTTTGTCCCAGAATCTGCTAGAAAAAAGCAGGGTTATATTATTGTATCATGTATCTCTTCTGGTGCAAACCAGTATTCTAATTCGTGCTTGGCTTCTTCCGGAGTTTCGGAAGCGTGAACCAAATTGTGGACCGCCCTTTTCTCGCGGTTAGCTTTGGCTGCATCATCGTCTGAAAAATCGCCCCTGATGGTTCCGGAACCGGCTTTGGAGGGCATGGTGGGGCCCGATATCTCCCTGACTTTCTTTATAGCGTCGTCCCCCTGGATAATCATTTTAACAATAGGACCAGAAACCATAAAATCAATCAGCCAGCCTCTGACCATCTTGCCAATTTCCAAAAGGTCGTCGGTTCCCAATTCTTTTTTGACGTCCTGGCCGTGCTCTTGATGGCTCTTGGTGGACTTTTCTCCCAACCTTTTGATCCAGGCCTCGTCTTTGGGATAGTGGCCGTCTATTTTTTCCCTGGTGGCCTGAAGCATTTGCAGAGCCACGATTTTCAGTCCCCCTTTTTCAATCCTGGAGATAATCTCTCCGATAATTCCTTTTTTTACCCCGTCCGGTTTTATAATTAAGACTGTTTTTTCTTGCATATTACTATTACTTCTTTATACATCATTTAACATAATAATCAATACCGTCGCTGATAACCTTGATATCGCCGTCCCAATCAGTCCGGAAAAATCTAGTTCCTTCCAAAGCTTGAATGGTTTCCGGATGGGGGTGGCCGTAATAATTGTCTTTGCCTACAGAAACTACCGCCACCTCTGGCGACACCGCTTCTACAAACTCCGGGGCGGTGGAAGTCTTGCTGCCGTGATGCCCCACCTTCAGCACATCCGAATCAAGTTGCTCGGCTAAGCCGAGCAACTTTCTTTCGACGGATTTACAGACATCCCCGGTAAATAAAAACGAAGTCTCGCCAAAAATTAGTTTGGCGACAATCGAAGTGTTATTGCTGTCTTTAAACTTTTGTCCCTCCAAGCTTTCAAACGGATACAAAACACACAACTGTGTAACGTCGAGTATTACACACTGACCGGCTTTGGCTATATATATGTTGGCTTCCTCTTTCTGGATTAATTCTTTCCATTCCCTGTATTCTGCAGTATCCCGCAAGATTCCGGTCCACAAAATATTTTTAACTTTATATCTTTTTAAAACTTCGATGAGTCCGGATATATGGTCATGCTCCGGGTGTGTTAAAATTACCAGATCAATAGTCCTGTCCCAAAAAGGCATCTCTTTACCCAGCTTTTCCAAAACAGCAGAATCAGGCCCTCCGTCAATTAATATTTGCCTTCTTTCCGGGGTCTGAAGAAAAATACTATCGCCTTGACCAATATCAAAAAAATTGACCTCAAGGGGTCGTTGTCTGCTTAATTCCCAAACCGCCAACCAAGCTAAAACATTCAAGCAAAATAAACTGCCAAAAATAACAAGGACATACTTTTTTGTTGCCCTGTCCATAACTCCCCTATTGTATCACGATTTACTTTCTTAAAAAAATAAAACCACCCAGCAAAATGTTTTACCAAGTAAAAAACGGTCCTATTGGAAGAGACCGCTTTTATGTTCTTTCTTTAAAGAACTATACTTTACTTTTTTTCTAATTCTTTTATCCTTTCTTCAATATACCTTATACTTCCTTGTTTTTATCTTTTATGGCCTTCTTTGGCCTTTTCTACCCCGACTATAACGATGCGGTCCGGGGCTATGAATATTTGTACTTTGGCACCGTGGACAAGCTGGCGGCCGAGGAATCCCGTGAGGAACATCCCACTCGTAACCGCAATCATAACATTTAAAGTGTCTCATTTTTTCACCTCCTTCCGTTTATGAATATATACCTGCAACAAATGTTTGTCAAGAAAAAACTCGAAAATTACTTTTTTCTAATCTTTATTGCTTTTCCTTTTACTAAAGCTTCGGCTACTTTTTTGCGGGCTGAACTTAAAATCCTTTGAAGGGTGCTTTGGGAAATTTTCATTTTTTTTGCGGTTTCTACCTGGTCTAAATCTTTAAAATCACAGAATCGCAGTGCCTCCAATTCGTCCCTGCCCAAATCTACCTCTTCCAGTTCAGAAAGAGGTATAGCTCGTGGCTTAAAATAAGTCACATTTGGATCGAAAATAACTCTTCTTGGTTTTATTGGTCTGACCATAAACGTTTTGCTAAATTCAAAAATCAAAAATCAAAATGCAAAATTACTCACTGTTCACACATAACAACTCAAAATTCAAAATTATTTTTTAATTTATTATAGATAGTTGTAATTTCAGTTTTAACTTTTAAATTGGTTTCTAAAATCGGTTTTAGATTGGCGATAGCTTTAAAGATTTGCTTATCATAAGATATTTTGCCAATAAATTTGTTTCCGGACCATTTTTCCATCCGATTGCTTAATTCCTTATTAATATCCCATTTATTTATTACCAAACCCCAAGGAAAATTAAAATGATTAACTACTTTTAAAACTCTTTTTAAATCAGAAAAACCAGATGGGGTGGGCTCAATGACCAGAACAACAAAGTTTGAACCCCGCAAAGAAGCAATAACCGGGCAGCCGGTTCCTGGAGCAGAATCAATGAGCATTAAATCGTGGTTAAATTTTTCGGCTTCGGCTTTAATTTGATCTACCATTTTACCCGATCCTGTCTCTCCCGGAAAAAGCTGGCCAGAAACTAAAGGAAAGTTATATTTTGTGTTTTTTGTTCTTATTTCCCCATTTTTTACCGGTTTCATTTTTACCACTCCCTTGGGGCAAAAGACTTCGCAAGCGCCACACCCTTCACAAAAAAATGGATTTA
>CAZALP010000008.1:9714-19142 GCA_964486395.1 uncultured Candidatus Saccharibacteria bacterium | reverse complement strand
CAAGAATATACTACAAGAATATACTGCAAGAATATACTACAAGAATATACTACAAGAATATACTACAAGAATATACTACAAGAATATACTGCAAGAATATACTGCAAGAATATACTGCAAGAATATACGACACTAAAAGTTTCATCCACTTTTACTGCGATCGCAATAAAACCCGTCGTAATTAAATAATCCAATTAAATTAAACAATAAAATAAACAATCCAATTAAAATAAGTTAAACTAATGAGTCCTACTAAGCAGAAAATTTTATTGACTTTACTTGCCGGAGTGGCTTTGGGGTTTTCCTATTCGCCAAATATGCAATATAGGATTATTAAAGAAGTGAGGCGGGAATGGAAAAAAATTAATAAAGAGAAATTAAAAAGAGACATTCGAGATCTTTATAAATCTCACTTGATAGAAGAAAAAAAGAACTCTGATGGTAGTCTTACTTATGTTTTAACTAAAAAAGGGAAATTTAAAGCTTTAACATATCATTTCAATGAAATGAAAATTAAAAAGCCAGAGTGGGATGGAAAATGGCGAATAGTAATTTTTGATATCCCGGAAAAATTAAAACTTACTCGTGAATATTTTCGCCAAAAATTAAAAGATTTGGGATTCCTAGAACTTCAAAAAAGCGTTTTTGTTATTCCCCACTCCTGCGAAGATGAAATCGATTTTATTGTTGAGTATTTTAATATAAGAAAATATGTCCGTTGCGGCACTTTAGAAACCATTGATAATGACCTTCATCTAAGAAAAATATTTAAATTATAACCATATAATTCCGACCACTTTTATTGCGATCGCAATAAAAGTGGTCGGAATTGCAGCGCTATGAATTACTATGAATTACAACATTATTAAGAAAAACATTATTGAGAAAAACGTTATTGAGAAAAACGTTGTTGAGAAATTTGTCCAAGATTTGTTAAAATAGTGGTATGAAGATTATCTTTTTGGGGACGGGCGAATTTGGTAGAATTGTTTTAGAAAAACTCCAAAAAGCAGGTTACGGTCCTATTTCCTACCGCTTGGAGGATATTAAAAAGATAAAACCCGATTTGGTGGTTGTGGCCAATTTCGGCAGAATAATTCCCAAAAATCTACTGGATATCCCCCGCTACGGCTGTCTCAACGTACATCCTTCTTTGCTGCCAAAATACCGTGGCCCCTCCCCTATTCAAACCGCTGTTTTGAACGGTGACAAAGAAACAGGGGTCACCCTATTTTTAATGGATGCCAAAGTGGACCATGGTCCTATTTTGGCCCAAAGAAAGACTGTTATTGGAAAAAATGAGACTGCCGCAGAGCTTTCTAAAAGATTGGCTATCATGGGGGGCGATCTCTTGATAGATACGATCCCTGATTGGATAAAAGGGAGGGTTAAACTTCGCCGCCAAAACGAAAAACGAGCCGTTTATACCCAAAAACTCGTCCGTCAAAATGGTGAAATCGATTGGAGAAAATCTGTCCCCAAAATCGAAAGACAGATTCGAGCTTTTTATCCTTGGCCCGGCAGCCATACTTTCTACAAGGGAAAGAGATTGAAAATCTTAAAAGCTAGACTGGAAAAAAATAAATTAATCATCGAAGAAGTCCAGTTGGAAGGTAAAAAACCCGTGTCTTTTGAAGACTTCCTTCGCGGACACAGAGATTTTTTAAAGAATAAAATAATATGCTCACGCATACTGATTTAAAAAAGGGGGTAAAAATAATTCTTGATGGGGAGCCCTACGAAGTGCTGGAGTCCAACCCCATGAAAAAGGCCCAGCGAAGGGTGGTTATTCAGACCAAGGTGAGAAACCTTGTTACTGGGAATGTATTCAGCAGAAATTTTCACCAGGGAGAAACCTTCGAAGAAGCAGAACTTGAAAAATTCAAAGCCAAATTTCTTTATTCTCACCGAGGAAGATATTTTTTTTGCAAAGAAGGTACACCTTCCGAAAGGTTTGATTTGTCAGAAGAACAGATAGGCCCTCAGGCGCGCTTTTTGAAACCGAATCAAGTTGTGGAAACCGATGTTTTTGAAGATAAAATTATCAATGTTTCTTTGCCCATTAAAATTCAGTTGAAGGTTATAGAGGCTCCCCCCGGCATAAAAGGCGACAGGGCCCAAGGGGGAACCAAAATAGTAACGCTGGAAACGGGAGCCAAAATAGCTTGCCCTCTTTTTATTGAAAAGGGCGACACAATAGAAGTGAATACCGAAACCGGTGAATATGTAAGAAGAATTTCCTAAACCCATGCAAATTTTCGAACTTCATTTCAACCCTCAAAATAAGAAAGAAGATAGAATTTTTGATAGTTTTGTCTACGAGCCAGAAACGGCCCCGGAAAAAAAGCTGGGAAGTCTTTACATCGTCGGCGAATTTCAAAAACCCCTTCCCCAGAATTCCAAATTTTTAGACAAATTAGCAAATGTTATCAAAAAGGAATATTACGCCGCCGGGTTGCATAAATCCTGCGAGCAAAGTTTGAAAGAGGCTTTGAAGAAAGCCAATGAGTTTTTAGATAAGGAGGCTAGGAAGGGCAACGTGAATTGGCTAGGAAATCTTCACTTTGCCGTTCTCAATTTTAAAGACTTTATTTTGAGTTTTACCAAAGTGGGGGGAGTAAAGATATTGCTTTCCAGAGAGGGAGAATTTTTAGACGTCGGCCACAATCTGGAATTCCAGCAGCAAGACCCCTATCCTCTGAAAGTTTTCGGAAGCGTAGCAACGGGAAAACTGGCTCCGGACGATAAAATTATTCTGCTTACCAAAGAAATGTTTTCGGTTTTGACCGAGAAGACAAATTTTTTAAGCAAACTAAGAGACGTCTCCGATGAAAAGCAAATTAAGAAGATCTTGAAAGAACAAAAATCAATTCTGTCTGACGCCTCGGGAATCTGCATGCTCCTTCTTTGCGGTAAAGAGCAGGTTTCAGAAAAGGTCACTTTAAAGAAAAAAAGAAGGCCCATCCTTTTTAAATTACCGAAAATTCCTTTTCTCAAAATCAGTCTTTCCGTAAAAGCGCCTTCCTTGAGGGTTTTCGGCAAGAACAAGATTTTACTTATGGCTTTTCTTTTTCTGCTGGCCGTTGGGTTTTTAACTTTCCATTCCGAGCCCTCCAAAAATCCCCTTCAAATAGAAAGAGAAGAGAGGTTGAGGTTAGCCGAATCAAAAATTTCCATGGCAGAAAATTTCCTCATTTTCAAAGAAGAAGAGAAAGCAAAAGAACTGTTTTTAGAGGCTCAAGATATTTTGAAATCTTTAGACAAACAAAACAGCTTCCTCAGCGAGGAAGCTGCTTCCCTGCAGGAAATAATTGAAGGTTATCTTGAAGATCTCAAAGAGTGAGTTATTTTAATTCAACCTGAGCTCCGGCGCCTTCGAACTTCTTTTTGATTTCTTCTGCTTCTTCCTTCTTGACGTTGTCTTTCACTACTTGGGGCGAGGAAGCGGCAGCTTCCACGAAATCCTTGGCTTCTTTCAATCCTTTTCCCGTAACATCCCTGACCACCTTGATTACGTCAATCTTTTTATCACCCGGCGATTTTAATTCCACCGTAAAGGTGGATTTTTCTTCGGCCGGAGCAGCCCCCGTGGCCGGAGCAGCGCCTGCAACCGGAGCTGCGGCTAGCGGCGCTTGAGCTGAGACGCCGAATTTTTCTTCCAGGATTTTTACCAATTCCGCCAAATCCATCACAGACAGCTTTTCTATTTTTTCTACAAGGTCTTTAAATTTCTCGGGCACCTCTATTTTTTTCTCGGTTTTTTCTTCAGCCATATTATATTATTTAAATAATTAGTAATTAGAAATTTAGGTTTTAGCTGTAGCTAAAATCCTCAATAGACCTTTGATGTTTCCCTGTAAAACATTGACAAATCCCGACATTGGAGCAGAAAGGCTGCCAACCATTTTGGCCAGCAATTCTTCCCGAGCGGGTATTTTGGCAAGTTCCACCGCTTTTTCTTTTTCTAAATATTCTTCACCAATCACCCCACCCAAAATTCCCAACTGCTCGTGATTTTTGGCAAAATCATAAAGAGTTTTGAAAGGGGCAATTTCGTCTTTGTAGCCAAACCCCAGCGCTATTTCGCCTTGCATTTTTTTGAGATCAACCTCGATTTTGTTCTCTTTTAAAGCCAAACCGATCAAGGTTTTCTTGGCAACTTTTAACTCGCAGTTTTTCTTTTCCATTTCCCTTCTCAGTTTAGTCAAATCCTGAACTTTCAATCCGGAAACATTAGCAAAAGCAATCGCTTTTTGCTTTCCGATTTTTTCTTTCAAATTATCCAAAATCTTTTGTTTTTGAATCTTAGTTAGAGGCATGTTCCTTGTCAGGCAAATTAAAAAAAGTGAAAAATTAAAAATAAAATGTCTGCTGCCGCAGACATGATTAAAATCACTTTAAATTGCTACCTCGATGGGTCTTACTAGCATGCCCATTGTCTGCGGTAGACCACATTAAAAGATTAACTTATTTATTATTCTTTGTCAAGGCCTCTATTATTTTCCGGGCGAATTCCTCTGCGGCAAAGGGGCCAGCTGCCGTAACGATTTTGCCGTCTGTCACTACGTCTTCTTCCAGATATTCGGCTCCCGAATCTTTCAATATTTTTATTGCGGACTTATCCATGGGACTGGACCAAACAGTAGCTTTTTTGTCCTTTAAAATCCCGGCTTTAGCCAACAAAGCCGGGGCTATGCAAATTGCTCCCAGGACTCTATCTGCCTTAACTGTATCCTTGGCAAGTTTTTGAAATTCTTCATTGTCCAAGTTTTGGCCCATGCCGGGTCCCCCAATAAAGATTACAGCATTAAAATTGGCGGCGTTAACTTCGGAAATCACTAAATCAACTTCTGCCTCTCCTCCATCGGCTCCAACAGCCGTACCTCTTTTGGAACTTATTGTGGTAATTCGGGCTCCAGCTTCTTGCAAAACATCTTTGGGAATAAAATATTCAATATCCCGAAAATCCCTGAAAGCTATCACCATAGCTATTTTTTTACCCTCTAAAGTCTTAGTCATAATTTCTACTTTTGGAACTTCAGCTTGTTTTGTTAAATTAAAATAGATAAAAATTCCGGCTCCAGCTACTATTAATATAACAACTATTCCGATAATAGGCAAATTTCTCATTTTATTATACAAATTTGTTTTATTTGAGGTGCTTGGCTTTGGCAATATTATGCTCGTCTAGGGTTTTGCTAAAGATAGTTTCTCCATCCGGAGTAGAAAGATAATACCAAAATTGACTATCTTTAGGATACAATGCCGCCTTTATGCTTTCCAAGCCGGGATTGCAAATGGGCCCTGGAGGAAGACCGTAATATTTGTAGGTATTATAGGGAGAATCAATTTGGGTGTCTTCTTTGGTGATATTGGTTGTTTTTTTGCCGGTAATATAGGTTAAGGTAGCATCAACCTGCAAGGGAATACCGGCCCTCAGCCTTTTCCATAAAATTCCTGAAACCAGTTGTTTATCTTCAGGGTTCCTTACTTCTTTTTCTATGAGAGAAGCCATGGTAACAACTTCGGGGGTTACTTCCAAGCCGGCTGTTTTGACATTAAAGTTATCAACCGCCCTTTGGATGATTTCATCCAAGCTCTCTCCTACCCTTATTTCGTAGGTATCGGGAAAAAAGTAACCTTCTATTTCTTTTTTTTCGTCGTAAAGCTCCTCTGCCTGAAACATGCCTTTGTTTTCAAAATAGAAACCGATATCTTTTAAATTCCAGCCTTCGATGATGGTAATTTTTTCTTTGGCAATGTCGCCCGAAGTTATTTTCTCGGCGATCTTTGGAATATTCATTGACGGGGAAAGCAAATAAGTTCCCGCCTGCAGACCCCTTGATTTACCCGAAGCCAAAACGTAAGCTCGAAAAATGGAACTCCACCAAATTAAGCCTTCTTTTTGCAGATCTGCGGCGATTTCCTTTGAACCTTGGCCTTTCTCTATTCGAAAAATTATCTCCTCGGCAGAGTTAGGATTTCTGGGTAGAAAAATTATCCCGACCGAGAAAACGAGTATTAAAACAACAATTAAGTATTTTTTCATTGTAATACATTTAGGTTTCGATCAGGGGAACGAAAGAAAAGCCGGGATATTCGGTTTTTTCAAAATCATCTTCGCCTTTCTTTATTAAAAGCCAAATAGAAGAACCGATGGGGGTAACTATTCTGCCTCCGATTTTCAGCTGCTCTTTCCAAGCCCTGGGCACTTCCCTCTGTACAGCTGCAGAGCACAATATTTTATCAAAGGGAGCTTCTTTTTCGTATCCCTTGGAGCCGTCGGCACAAACAAACTTCGCAATCCCCTTTTCAATATAATTATATTTTGCTATATTTTTTTCTCCAAACTCTTTCAATTCCGGCACGGCCTCTATGGCTATAATTTCCCCGACAAAACTTCCATGTTTCGAAGTATGAAAGTTTTTACTGTTTACAATATAAGCAAGGAGGGCGCTGGTCCATCCGGAGCCGGAACCCACATCCAAAATTTTGTCACCAGGTTCAGGTTGCAGTTGTTCTAGCATGAAAGCCACTACCAAGGGTTGAGAAATAGTCTGGCCAAAACCTATAGGCAAAGCCTCGTTCAATTCCGCCATGCTTTTCATATCCTCCGGCATAAAATCAGCCCTTTTTATTTTCTCAAAGGCCTGAATAATCCTACGGGTCTTTAGCCAACCCTCTTGAACTAAATCGTCTATCAAAGGCATATTTTTAAATTATAAAATTAAAAGAGAGCTTTTTCAAGCTCTCTTTCTAAACTTATGCCATTAAGGAGCATCAAGAATTCCCAAATTCTTCTTTAGTTGGTCAAGATTAGTCCATTTGGAAAGAGGTTTTTTCAAGCGCGGCTTGTTGAAATAAGCTGATTCTGTCATGATGATCCTTTGATTTTTTGACAAAACGCGGAGAAATACCGGTCCAAAATCAATTCTCTTTGTTTTTCTTTCTTCAAATCTGGTGTAGATAACCAAAGTTCCTATCTGAACGGCTACGCACTGCCCTCGGTCAGAATACCAATTGTGAACCACCGTGGCCGTATGAAAATTGGCTACACCCACTACTTGAGAATTTGAGTTCTCCAAGGCTTTCTGGGCTCTCAAAGAAGTGGTATCTGCTCTGGCAGTATGGGGATGATACATTTCCATGTTCAATCCCGAAGGAAGCCGGTAAATAGCGTCGTAATCGGGCATCTTTATTAATTTCTGACTGATTATCTCAAAAATATCTACGCTCGGCATACTTTTCTTGAAAAGAAAAGCACTGAGATGTTTAACTAACAAACCAGATAGTTTGTCGCTGAATGTTTCCAGAGGGGCAGTCCCCTCGCTTTCCTGCCAGAGATCATGATTGCCGGGAATATACGGAAAATCAAGCAAAGACTCCAAGATAATGGTTTTGGCTTCTAACTGGGAGAGCTCGGCAGCGTTACGGCCAGCGAGCCTCTTTTTTATTCTGGCCATAAAAACCTTCATTATTACCGTGCCGAAGAGCTCGGCTGCTAATTTTTCTTGGTCAGTATTGTTTAAATCGCCAAAAACCTCGCCCGTGTGAAGGTAGCTGTAGCGGAGTCCGGCAATAATATCCCCCAGAATTGGCAGTGTTTTAATATTATGCTTCAGAATGATTTCCGGAATGTCTTTAACGATAAACTCGTAGTCCGTGGTTGTGTATCCCACGTGAGGACAGCCGATAAACAAAATTCTATCTTCGGCAAAATTCTTGTCATGGATGTCAATTCTTGGGTAGGAAAGGCGGTCCTGTACCCAGTCAAGATGAAAATCGTAACACTGTGAAGAGGGATTGTAATAAAGTCCGGGCCAGGTCTTGCGAGGAGATTTCTTTTCTTCCACCAAAAACTTGATTTTTTTCTCCAAGGTTTTTCTATCCCACTTCAATTCATCGGCAATAATCCCAATAGGAACCGGTCTTCTTTCTTTGATAACTTCAACGATTTTCTGATGGATTTCCTCGGCGCCGGCTTTAATGCCGGTAATGTTTTCCAGTTCCCTGGCTACAATGTCCTTCAAGTCCCAAACTCTGACAAATCTGTCGTTTTGAGGGGTATATTCAACTATGCTGACGCTAATCTGATTTTCAGCTTCCAGCACCTCTTCGAGTCTCCGGAGCACCCCCATGGTAACGTAGGGTTCTTTGCGCTCTCCCTGCGGTTTATGAATATTGGAAGCAAAGGGGCCGACTACCCACAAATCTGGATATTTCTTGGTAGTCTGCCTTCTC
This sequence comes from uncultured Candidatus Saccharibacteria bacterium, assembly GCA_964486395.1. GTDB lineage: Bacteria > Patescibacteriota > Minisyncoccia > Minisyncoccales > MHMH01 > CAYYJV01. The sequence goes on along the minus strand of CAZALP010000008.1, from coordinate 10,901 downwards.
TTGTCGTCAATTTCTCTTTCAGCAACCTGGCTATGATATTTTGAGGGCAATCTGGATTTATGAGGATTAATCACCCAGACAAGCTTATTTCTGCCTTTGCCGGGCTGTTTTACTGGAAGCCTGTCGCCTCCCGCTCTGTAGCAGCGAATGTCTTCTGACCTTAATTTCTGCAACCTTCTGGCAATTTCTTCTCCCAACGGGCCATCCCTGGTGGGACTGGTCATGATATACAACCTTATGTATTTGCCATTTTCCTTGCTCTGACGGGGTTTTTTTATCTTGGGTATGATGGAATTCAGCTCCTGAGCCGCTTCCGTTAAGAAGTTCTCCACAATATAAGGATGCAAATCACGGTGGATGCCCTCACAGCGCCGCTTGAGTTCCTTTGCGATCCATTTTTTGCTAACCAACCCAGCATTCCAAATGTCAAAATGTGTGCCTTCCTGCCTGGTGAGATCTCGACCCAATCTTATTAAACCTGCCCGAAATCCGTCTTCTTTGTAGTTGGCGCCGCTGAATAATCCTATTCTGACACCCGGACGTTTATAAGCCTCAGCTGATACTTCCCATACTTCAGGTGCGGGAAAACTCTTTTCTTCAATGGTTAATTCTTTCTTTTTCTTCTCAAACGACTCTTCTACTTTAATAACTCGCCAACGCTTTCTTTTGTCGATGAAGTACTTCGTGTATTCGGGATTGTTTTCAAGCTTTTTCTGGATTTGCCGCCAGCTTTTATTCGGCAAATCTATTGCCGCTTTCTCCCTCAATTCCTTAAAACTGGAGCATTCTCTGCAAATCTCTTTCAGTCTATCAAATTCTGCATCATTCCAAACTTTCATCGTTTTTACCTCCTTATTCGGTTGAAAAAGTTCTCTCATTCTAAGATAACCCAACCGAAGGACAACGTCAAGTTAAATAATAAAAAGAGCGGCAAGAATTTTTGCCGCTCTTATCACTTTTTATATTTTTTCTTTGCATAAAGCATAATTTTAGACCGTCTTTAAGGCTTCTTCCTGAGTTAGCCATTTCCAGCGATCAATAACGGGAATGTAAATCTTTTTGATGCCAGCATAATACATTTGTACGGCGCACCTCAAGCAGGATTGGGATTGATTAAATATTCAACTCTCAATCTTAATAAGGCATGTCTTTTTCTAGTATTCGGGAATTCAAAGATATAATCCGGT
>CAZALP010000008.1:0-9614 GCA_964486395.1 uncultured Candidatus Saccharibacteria bacterium | reverse complement strand
ACTCCCCTATTTTATATTGAATTTCGGGAGCTCCAAGCAACCCAACTGATTTTAAATCTCCGGTAACAATTTTAAAACAATTCTTTCTTTGACCAATCAGAGCTATCTGACAAACTATTTTTTGAGGCGGCCATTCCAGTTTCAGTCCAACGTTTTTGCAGGTTTGGGTTACGTTAATTCCCATTCCCTCCGGATTGAAAACAATTTCCTCGTTTTCTTGAAAATCCACTCCGGAAACAAAGCTTTTGAGCTCACTTCTCAGGTGCCCCTGCCAGTGGCGAGGGTTTCTGAGAGCTCTTTCTGTCCATTCTGGATGCTCGATTCTTTTCTGGTTTAAGTAATCTCCAAAATTAAAAACAACTGCGGCTACGCGCACGCTATCTTCAAAAATTTGAAGGAAATATGCTGCTTGGGGCGGACAGTCTGCTCTTACGCCGTAATTAGGACAGCCTCCGGGATGGTTGAAATAAGGATAGAGACACAGTCTTTGAATGCCTGGATGACAAACAGCTTTGGTCGGCCCCAAAAGAAGTTTCTTTCTCTCAATCTGTCCTATATTCATTTTCTCTCCCTATTCACTTTTCAATTTACTAATTCACTTTAACCAAATCCCGCAAAAAATCAACTCTAGACTCGTTATTGCAACCATGGTTGTTATTGCGAGACAGTTGTCAAATCAAAAAATCTGCCACTGGGGCGGACTTTGAATCAGTTTTTGATTACATTACTCCTTCTATTTCTATGTAGTTCTGTCCAAATAATTTAAGACCTGAATGTAACTCTTGCCGCCTTTGGCAATTTCTTCTCGAAAATCATGGCTGTTGGCAAAAACCACTTCTTTTTTGCGGCCCAATATCCTAATAAGCACGTAAGCTGCTCCCAGTATAAAGTGAAGAGCCATATCGTTCTCGTCGTAACGAATTGAAATACGCTTTGCCTCCGAAATGATCTCCAATATTTTCCGGGAAACATATTTTGCCTCAAACTCATCTTGATTTCCTTTGACAAAAACCACTTCTTTTTCGTATCCCAGAAACTTCAGCATATAGACGGCTCCCAGATCAAAATGGATGCCAGTGCTGTCAGGAAGATAATAAACATTAACTACCGGCCTGGCAAAAATTTGACCGAGATTGGTATCGCATATTCTGATTCCTACGGGATCTGTCTGGTCAGTGTCTCTGATGGGCCAATGAATCTTATGGCCCGCTTTTTCCATTCCAGCTACATATTTTTTACACCATTTTTCAATTTCTGGGTTAGACTTCCTAACCGGAGAAATAAAAAATATGTTCATTCTTTCACCTCCTCTTCAGTTGACAAAGAACCTGAATACTACTTAACTTACCCAATAACATTACTTTTGTCAACTCTTCAACTGTTCTTTAAAACAAAAAAGTGAAGGGCTAACTGAAAAAAGCGGTATTTCTACCGCCTTTCTTATTACTTTCTCTGTTTATAGTTATCCTATTCCATTGTTATTGTCCCCAGTCTTCATCAATTTCCGGCGCTTCACCTAAAATCACGTTCCCCCCCTCAATCTTTTCTACAACAACCCTGTTGTAACATTCGTTGCAGGTAATAATCTCTGTAACCTCAATATCGGCGGGGAGGAGTATTTCCCCACCGCAAATCGGACAACTAGCTTTTAAATCACTCATTATGCACCTCCTTTATTTTACTCTTCTTTATACTCTTCTTTATACTCTTCTTTAAGAATAGTTCTGCCAGTTATCACTGTCAAACGACGCCGTTTTATTTAAATCCGTTTAGCAATAGCCCGGGCAATCCATACTCCCGATGCCGAGGACTGCAGCAACCCACGGGTAATGCCGGCTCCATCTCCGCCGACAAAAAGATTTTCTGCGGCTTCCAATTCTTTAGAAGTCCTTATCCTGCTGGAATAAAATTTGACTTCATTCCCATAAAGCAAGGTGTCGTCTCCGTTAATTCCCGGAGCAATCTTGTCCAAGGCCTCCAGCATCTTCAAAATGCTGGTAAGGTGGCGAAAAGGAAGAGCATAGCTCAAATCGCCCGGAGTGGCTTCTTTTAGGGTGGGTTCTACTAAACCCTGGGCAATTTTCTTCGGGTCAGACCTCCTTCCGTCTCTTAAATTGCCCAATCTCTGAAGCAAAATTTTACCTCCCAGCATATTGGCTAACTCAGAAATCCTTCCTGCATACCGCAAAGGCTCTTTAAAGGGCTCGGTAAAATGAGAACTAACCAGCAAAGCAAAGTTGGTGTTTTCGGAAAGCTTTTTTTCGTAAAGGCTGTGCCCGTTTACCGTAACCAGTAAGCCGCGGTATTTCTCCACCAATACTTCTCCGTAAGGACAGCAACAAAAGCTTCTTATTTTATCTTCGAAGGGTTTGGGGAAAAACTCTATTTTTGGATCGTATAAATAATCTGTCACTGGGCTGAAAATATGATGTGGTACCTCCACCCTTACTCCAACGTCTACATCAGCTTCCCGAGGCTGAATTTCTATTCCCAACAGCTCGGCCTGCCGGGCGAGCCAATCTGCCCCCTCTCTGCCAGGAGCTACAATAACGAAACTAGACTTGAACTCTCCCGCATTTTTTCCGGCAGTTCTCACCAAATACTTGCCGTTTCTACGCCTGATGGATTTTACCGGCGTTTCAAGATATATCTTGACCCCACGCTCATTCAGCTCTTCTTTAATATTTCTGACAATCAAAGGAGATAGGTCAGAGCCGAAATGCCGCACCCGGGTCGGAATAATCCTGAGGCCGAAAGTAGAAGCATTATCCGCCAATTGCTGAATTTTTTTATGGTTGTTCTCGTAATTGCTGGCTTCACCCCCGAACTCCATGTACAAACGGTTGACGTAGTTCACCAACTCCAGAAATATCTTCTTTCCCACTAGAGAAGACAATTGGCCTCCGACATTCAAAGATTTTGGGAATTTTGGATTGGGAAGAGTAAGTTTGCCGTCGGAAAACGCTCCCGCGCCTCCCCAACCGGAGATAAGATTATCTTCCGTTCTCTTTTTCCTTAAAGGTCCTTTATCGAACATCAATATCTCTAAGTTGGGATTTTTGGATAACTCCAAAGCGGAAAACATTCCCGTAGGCCCGGTGCCCACGATGATCGCTCTTTTTCTAGCCATCTTTTCCTCCTTAATTTTCCTTTATTTTCTCAATTTAAAGAGCAGTTTTTGGAAAAGGTTTATTCTATCAATTATCAAAATGCCGTTAAGGTGGTCGATTTCGTGCTGTAGGATTCTGGCCGATAAACCTTCCGTATTAATTTTGATTTTTTTCCCTTCTTTGTCAATAGCTACCGCCTCCACCTTCTTGGCCCTCTTAATTTTCAGCCAAATTCCGGGCAAAGACAAACAGCCCTCTTCCATGGTTTCTTTTTCCCTGCTTTTTTTAATAATTTTGGGGTTAACCAAAATCACCGGTCCTTTTTCTGTCTGAACGATTATCACTCTTTTTGACACCCCAACTTGTGGAGCTGCCAGCCCCACTCCGTCATTTACTTCTAAAGTTTCTACCATATCCCATCCCAAGTTTTTAATCTCTTCTGTCAATTCTTTTACTTCTTCCGCTTTTTTCCTCAAAACAGGGTCAGGATAGATTTTAACTTCTAATTTTGCCATAAACCTTTATTAGCTTATCACCTTTTTGCCAAAAAGTAAACAAAAAGCTGCTTGACAAAACCAAACAGCCGCAAACGCAAGTTTTTTCTTTATTCGTAGCGGCGCAGGGCCTCCACCGGTTTTAGCTTGGCTGCCTGCCTGGCGGGAATAAAGCCGGAAAGACAGCCTACCAAAAAAGAAAACGAAAGTCCGAAAACGACCAATCCAGGGGAAACGGTAGCCGTAAAATAGAAGGCGGGATGGGCTTGACCGTAGATTTCTATAATCTTTGCTAAGGTTAATCCCAAAACGGTACCCCCTATGCCCCCCATCAATCCGATGATTCCAGCCTCAAACAGGAAAATGGTCAAGATCGCCTTATCTTTGGCTCCAATAGCTTTCATAATGCCAATCTCTCTGGTTCTCTCTCTTACCGAAGTGAACATGGTATTCATTATCCCTATGCCTCCTACAATGATGGCAATGGAAGCAAACCCTATAATGGCAAGTTGAATTACAGCCAGAATGTCGCCAGCAATATCCCCCATTTTTTCTGAAGTTATGACACTGAAGTCAGCTGCATCAGATCCCATTCTTCTTTTGCGGGTTTTTTCCAAGGACTCCTTTATTTTCTTTGCCGTTTCATCTAAAGAAACGCCCTTTTTTATTTTAACCATGGCCATTTGAGCGGTTCCCCTTTTTTCTCCGGTCAAATCCTGGTAAAAAGGCAAATCCAAGTAAATGGAAGTATCGTCTTGCTTTGAGCCCAGAGAATTCAAGATTCCCACTACTTCAAACCTTCTGCCTTTAATGATGATTTCATCTCCCAATGCAACCTTTTTCTCGAATACATTATTTTCCACCTGGCTTCCGATAACTGCTTCTCTTTTTCCCGGGATGGGCCATTCCCCTTTTTTCAGGCTCCAGCCCTGGAATTTTTCCATAATTTCTGTTCCTTTTTCCCAAGAAAGTCCTGAAGTAAAAACTGTCTTTCCTTCATCTTTGTGTCTAACCAAAAGAGACTGATACGACATAGTTAATACGGTGTCCACTCCATGCACTTTTTCTATGCCTTCTATGTCTTCTCTTTCCAGCCGGGCTCCCGACATAAACATGGCAATAGGATTGGAAATCTCTCCCGGCATAACGAAAATCACTTCTCCTCCCAAAGCCCTCAATTGCTGGGTAATGGTTTGTTTTATGCCTTCTGACAGGGAAAGCAGGGAAATTATTAAAAATACTCCGATAACGATGCCCAAAATGGTTAACCAGCTCCGCAAAGACCTGGTTCTTAAATTCCTAAGGGCAATTTTAAAATACTCCTTTATTTGTTCCATACGTATTTTTGGGTTTGAAGATGATTTTGAACCATCTCTCCGTCTTTGATGTTGAATATTTTTTCGCTGTAGCCGGCAATGTTCGGATCATGGGTTACCACTACTATAGTTTTTCCTTCTTTTTGATGGAATTCTTTTAAAACTTCCATTATTTTTTTGCCGCTATGGGAATCCAAATTTCCTGTGGGCTCGTCGGCTATCACCACTTCGGGGTTGTTGGCAAAAGCTCGGGCTATGGCCACTCTTTGACGTTCGCCGCCAGATAATTCGGCAGGCTGATGCCTAACCCTTTCCTTTAATCCCAAAGAAGACAGCAATTCTTGACCTCTTTTTATCCTTTCCGGTTCAGAAACGCCCTGGAAAACCATAGGTAAGGTAACATTTTCCAGTGCTGTTAAGTTTGGCATCAAATTAAATTCTTGGAAAACAAATCCAATGGTTTTCCCCCTCAACTGAGACAGCTGGTCTTCCGAGAGCCGGGAAATGTCCCTTTCTTTCAAGAATACCTTGCCTTTGGTGGGAGAATCCAAACAGCCGATCATATTCAAAAGGGTGGATTTACCAGAGCCCGAAGGTCCCATTATGGTTACAAAATCACCTCGATGAATATCGAGGCTTACTCCTTTTAGGGCCGTTAATTCCACCTTCCCCAACTGGTAAACTTTCCAAACGTTTTCCAGTTTGATGACGGAATCCATGGCATTAATCGAGGATGACTTTTTCTCCTTGGGCAAGGCCGGAAATTATTTCAACCATTCCGTTGTCTCCCCATAAGCCGATTTCTATTTTTCTTTCTTCGATCTCTCCGTTCTTCAAAATCTTAATTGTATATTCGCCCTCTTTCTCCCGAATGGCGTCTTCCGGCACCGCCAGCACATTTTCTTTGGAAGAAGTTTTAATTCTCAAATCGGCCGTCATGCCGGGTTTGATGCCTTCGGGCACCTCTTCAAAATTAATTTTCACTTCGTAATAAACGACTCCTTCGACCAATTTTTCTGCGGGATTTACTGAAATGACCTTGCCTTTGAAAACTTGGCCGGGAAAAGCGACCAGCTCTATGTCTACTGAATCTCCTATGTTTATTTTCACTATATCTTCCTCGTAAATATCCACTTCTATTTGATAGGGATTGGTCGGCAAAAGAACCATGGCGGCTTTTCCTAAACTCGGCTGGACGATTTCCCCGACTTCTTTGTTGATTTCGGTGATTTGTCCGCTAACGGGAGCTCTCAAGACAGCTTCCTGAATTTTGTTTTCCAAGATGTCCACCTGGGCTTGGGCTTGATTGAGCCGGGCTTGGTAAAGATCAATTTCCACCTGCCTGGGCCCAGCTGTCTTTATCGCCAAATCATCCTCGGCCTTCTTAACCTTTCCCTCGGCGGTATTGATTCTCTCTGCATTGCTGACTTTGGCGGAGGTGATATTTTGCTGGGCGTTTATAATATTGGAAAGAGCGGAGTTAACGTTTACTTTTTCCGTATCCAAGGAAACCCTATCTGTGTCTGAAACGTCGTTTTTGTAGTTAGTAGCATCCATAATATTGCGGATTTTATCCAAATAGTCGTAAATATTGGTTAGGGAGTTTTTCAACTGAATTAGGGCTTCTTCTATTTTTTTGCGGTTTTCTTGGACTTTAGCATCATTAATGTATTCTTTGGCTTCTGATAGCTCAGTTTCGATGTTTTCTACATTCTCCTTTACTATAATTGACCCTTGGTCATTGCCCGAAAAATATGTTTTCCTGAGAGAAGTTACCGTAGTCAAGGCGCCCCAAGCTTCTTCATATGATCCGTCTAAAATAACTAGGGCGTCCTGATAAACTTGGTCTAAATCGTCCTCTGTCTTGGTTTTAACGTCTTCTAGATTTTGTCTGGCATTTTCCAAGACGGTCCGCGCTGCCTGTATTTCTTCTTCGCTGGAACCGGCCAGCAGTTTATCCAATTCTGCCTGAGCCACTGCCAATTCAGCTTTGGCTTTGCTCAACTCAATATCAAGCTGATCTGTTTCCAGTTTGGCCAAAGCCGCAGAAGCTTCCACCCTGTCTCCAACTTGGACATATATTCTTTCAATTCTTCCTCCGTTTTCAAAAGCCAGTTTAACTTCTTCCCCAGCTTGAACTTGTCCGGTTTCTGACACTTCCTGAAACACATTACCCAAAGTGGCTGACGCCAAAGAATACTCCGGCTTTTCTTCTTTAAAAAAGCCTTGATAAACTGCAAAAATGACAAGGCCTGCAATAATGGCTAAAATGATTTTCCTGCGTGTGAATAGCGAACTTTTCATACTCCAAAAAAAAGTTCTCTCCACCAAACCCCATGGCAAAATTCAAAAGCACCATAAAGGTGCCTAGAATTCTGCCAGCAGGCAGTAGTGAACGATTTTCGAACCCTAAACTGGCTGGAATTGATCAAATACCCCGAGCTAACCCTGCAAGAATCAAGGGAATTACTGGCTACCGTCTGACATTTTTAATTTATAAAACAACGAAGGGCAGGTATGAAGTTCTCTGCCCTTCTTGTTTACTTCTCTCTTCGCACAAAGTGCAATTTAAGAAAGTTAGGAATCTCTGCCTGCGGGTTGGAAACCCATTTTCTTGGTAGTCTCCCTAACCCGCTCGTAGGCTTTGATTTCCCTTGCGATGTCCTCAGTAGTGACCGCACCTGCTTCTTCGCCGATTCCCTCTTTGCGGACTTTGTCTTCGAGCGTCCTGCGGATGATCTCTGCGATGTCTGCGCCACTCATCTTATCAGTCTGAGCGACTATAGCATCCCAGTCCACTTCATTGAAGATCGGTCTTTCCGCTATTCTTTCAGCTTTAGCAGAATGGATAGTAAAGATTTGCTTTCTGCCTTCAGCGTCAGGAAGAGGAACCTCAACTAATCGGTCGATTCTACCGGGCCGTTTCAGCGCAGGATCTACAGCTCCTAACCGGTTAGTCGAAGCCACAACCATAATGTTCGGACAAGACTCCATCCCGTCAAGGTTTTCAAGAAGTGTCGAGACAACTCTCTGGGTTGCCTCGTGAGAATGATCTCGCTGAGAAGCGATAGCATCTACTTCATCAAAGAAGATAATGCTGGGACCATTCTCTTTGGCGAGGTCGAATACGCCTTGCATCAGTTTCTCCGACTGTCCGTACCACATCGAGGATATATCAGATACTTTGACGTGGTAGAATTTAGCTGCTGCTTCGGTTGCCAGGGCTTTAGCCATTAGGGTCTTCCCGGTTCCCGGAGGTCCAAAGAGCATAATACCCTTTGGTGGTTTCGTGCCCCATTTCTGGTAGAGTTCAGGATTTCTAAGTGCAAAACTCAAGCCTTGAATCTCTCGCTTTGCTTCCTCTTGCCCACCAACATCCTCAAAGGATACATTGGGCTTTTCAATCTCGATGGCCTTCTTCAGAAGATCTTTTTGGCCGCCACCAAACAGTTTAGAGAAAATAGATCCTCCCTCTTCTGTTTCGGTCGGCACCCATATAGACGGCCTGAGATAAAGGGTTGTGTCCGGGGCTTCTTTGTGAAACTCTTCGTATACGCCGTTCACTGCAACTTCGATCACTTTGGCAAACTTTGTGATGTCTTTCTCGAACTGTTCAAGAGTGGTGATGGTTTTCGGCGGAGAGCTGACATCGTGGAGAGAGCCTCCCTGACTCCCAACTTCTATTTCCAACCATCCCAAGAAAAAATCACCGCAATGCACTACCATCTCTTCTCTGCCATCGTCGTCTAAGATGAAGACAGTCTCGGCAATTTTTTTGGTTTTGAAGTGTTGCGATAACTGTCTGTGAGGCGGAGTCAATTCATAGTGCCGAAGCCAATCTATCGAGTTCCTATCTTTAGACTTGTAGGCTGTGTCGATATAAGCGCGTAGCGTATACTGTCGTCCGGTGCTGTAACCCGATGCCTGCACTGCTTTGGCTGGCTCTTCAAGCGGAGTGCCTCCCAACTGATAGTTTGTCTTGAAACTGTCGCCACTCATAAAATCGTGGCGCGTCTCGTTAGGGACATTGAACTGCTTGAAAAGCTGTTCCACATTCTCTACTACCACTCGGAACCTATTCTTTTCCATTTCTACCTCCCTAAATGTGCTCAGTCCTCTGAGCGTATTCCGGGGTTCGGAAAGATTCAAGATTTTCTTCCCTTCTGTTCGACCTTACAACCCCATCGAATTCTTCTTCTCCATAATCCCGCCTCAGGATTGCGAGAAATCTCGTTGCCTTAGCTTTTCTGATACTGCCGGTTTTAGCCAAAGCTTCCTTATAGGCAGAATTTGGAGAAGCCCTTGCGGTTTCCACCAGTATAATCCGTATCCTCGGATCAGGATTATTAATCACTGGTCTCGACCGTACTCGCAACTCATCCAAGCTATACTTGCATTGTTCCAAGCGTGGTCACCTTCTTCCTATAAAGGTTCATTATTGAAATTGTAAGCCACCGCTTACATCTGTATTATAGCATACCTTATCATATTTGTCAAGGTCAGTTGACAAAAGGTCAGCTGACAAAATAAAAACCCGAAAACAAAAATCAAACCCTGATACCAACTCCAAAAAAAGTTCTCTCCACCAAACCCCATGGCAAAATTCAAAGGCACCATAAAGGTGCCTCGAATTTTGCCAGCAGGGGCGGAGAGAATCGAACTCCCATCAACGGTTTTGGAGACCGTTATTCTAC
>CAZALP010000007.1:7782-21199 GCA_964486395.1 uncultured Candidatus Saccharibacteria bacterium | reverse complement strand
GAGTGATTGTCAAGTGGTCCATTTGGATTTTTGCCATTTTGGCCATTTTGATGCAGCTGAAAGTGGCTCCTGATTTGGTTTTGACTATGTTTACAGGCTTCATTGCTGTTTTGGTGATTTCTGCCGGAATTGCTTTTGGTTTGGGTGGTAAGGAAGTAGCTGGCGAGATTGTGAGGGATTTGTATAAAAAGCTTAAGGGGTAAGGAAAGATAATTTTGAAAATATTAGACAAATCTTTGCAGCAGATAAGCTGTAAAGATTTGTTTTTTTATGAAAACGTGATAAAATAAAGCTTGAATGGGCGCATAGCTCAACTGGTTAGAGCGTTGCACTCACATTGCAAAGGTTTCCCGTTCGAGTCGGGATGCGCCCACCCGGAGAAGGTTCTCGCTTGTTGAGAACTTTTTTGTTACAATAAAGATGATGGGAAATATATTATTCTTATACTTTCAGTGGCATTTTAAGGACAGGCCCAGGGCGATTTGGGAAGGCTGGAAAGACTGCCTGCGTTTTAACTTGAACTACTGGTCTGTTCCTTTGTTGCTGAAGACTCTTTTTTCCCATTGGCGGCGCTATCGTTCTTCTTACGGCCGGGGTTTTGATCCGGGAAGATGGCTCAATGTCTTTATTTTTAATCTGATGTCCAGAATATTGGGAGCTCTGGTGAGAAGTGTTTTGATTTTAGTCGGCCTTTTTACGGAAATTTTGGTGTTTCTTTTGGGAGCTGCGGTCTTTTTTCTTTGGCTGCTGCTCCCAGTTTTTATAATCTTGGCATTTTACTATGGCTTCAGAATTTTATTTTAACTTAAGAGAAACAGCCGTTTTCAAGCGGCTTCGGTGGGTTCGAACTCCTGTTTTTGCCTGGGCCCCGCTTTTTAAAAAAATATTTCTTTCTTTTTTTATTTTGGTTTTGGCATTTTTCCTTTACGGATTTTTGACCGCGTCCTTTTCGCAGCCGACAAACCAGGCCTTGTTGGGACTTTCCCTTATTTTCTTTGGTTTTGCTTTGTCATTTTGGCTGTTGACCTCCTTTATGGAAGTGAAGTTGAAAAATCCGGATTTGAAATTTTCCCTTTCGGAAGCGGCTTCCCGTCCCGAAGATTACAATTTAGCAGAGCTCCTTACCTTCGATGCGGCCGAGGCCTGTTATAAGTCTTTGAAATTTGCCAGCTCAAAAAAGCTTCCCGAAGTGAACTCCACTATTTTGCTTTACTACCTGCTTTCCGGCGCTCCGGAGTTTAATTTCGTTTTTTCCAGACTTCTTTTAAACTTGAAAGACCTGAAGAGGCTTTTAAGGGAGAAATTGGAGGAGTTGCCCAAGGGTAATAAATTTTCTCAGAACTATTCTGAGGATTTCCGAGAAACCGTGCTGGAAGCTTTAAGGATAGCCCATGAAAACGGCCATCAAAGAATCAGGGTGGGGGAGACACTGACAGCTTTGGCAAAATACAATCCGGTTTTGGAAAAACTCTTGATTGAGTTGGATTTGAGAGTGTCAGACGTTGGACACTTGATTTGGTGGCTGGAGTCATTGGAAAAGAAAATCAAAGAGCGGAAAAAATGGTGGGAATACCGTAATTTGATGAAAAGGGGAACCTTGGCAAAAGAATGGACTGCGGGCTACACTCTTACCCTGGATCAATATTCCATCGACTGGACCGAAATCGCCAGACGCAGGGGCTTTCCTGAAATTATCGGGCACAGAGCGGAAATTGAAGAAACGGAGAGGATCCTGGCGAGACGCGAATACAACAACGTTCTGCTGGTAGGAGAGCCGGGGGTTGGCAGAAAGGGAGTCGTGCAAGGATTAGTTTTAAAGACCGTTTTCGGCCAGAGCCTTTCTCAAGTCAATTACAAGAGAGTGGTGGAGCTGGATTTGCCGGGTCTTTTGGCGGAGACCTCAAATTTTCATGAGGTGGAAGCCATTTTGGACAAGATTTTTCAGGAAGTGGTGCAGGCTGGCAATGTTATTTTAGTCATAGACGAGTTCCACAACTTCATTTCAGTAAAGCCGGGTCCCGGCCGAGTGGACATCTCGGGAGTTCTTTCTTCTTATTTACACTTGCCCCAATTTCAAATCGTGGCCGTCACCACCTTCAGGGGGCTGCACCAGAATTTGGAGCAGAATCCCTCCATTTTAAACCTTTTTGCCAAAGTGGAAGTGACAGAGCCCACAGAAAGAGAAGTCTTGCTTATTTTGGAAAATTTGGCTTTGGTGCTGGAACAGAAATACAATTTGTTTGTCAGCTACCCCGCGCTGCGCGACTTGCTTTCGCTTTCCAAAAGGCTCTTGCCTTCCCGCCCCTTTCCTAAAAAGGCGGTTGATCTTTTGGACGAGATATTGATTTACGTCAAAAGGGACACCAAAGATAAAGTGGTGATGCCAAAACATGTGGCCAAGATTATTTCCCGCAAGACCCAAGTGCCGGTGGGCGAGATGGAAACAAAAGAAAAGGAAACCCTTTTGAATTTAGAAAAGCTGATCCACCAGCAGATTATTAATCAGGACCAGGCGGTAAAAGAAGTTTCCACAGCTTTGAGGAGGGCTCGAGCGGAAGTTACCACGAGATCGGGCCCCATGGGAACCTTTCTTTTCTTGGGACCCACCGGAGTCGGGAAGACTGAAACCTCCAAGGTCCTGGCTGAAATATATTTCGGCTCCAGGGCCCGGATGATTAGATTGGATATGTCCGAGTTCCAGAACGTCAAGGATATCCCCCGGCTGATCGGCGCTCCAGGAGAAGAGGGGCTTTTAACCACCAGGGTTAAGGAGGATCCTTTTTCTTTGGTGCTTTTGGATGAAATAGAAAAAGCCCATTCCAACATTCTTAATTTGTTTTTGCAGGTTTTGGACGAAGGGTTTTTGACCGACGGTTTGGGCAGAAAGGTGGATTTCAAAAACACCATCATTATCGCCACTTCCAACGCAGGGTACAAGGTCATTTTGCAGGCCTTGAAGGAAAAATCGAACTGGCAGGAAGTAAAGCAAAAGCTTTTGGACCGTCTTTTCGAAGAAGGGACTTTCAGGCCGGAATTCATAAACCGGTTTGACGCCGTGGTGGTTTTTAAGCCTTTGTCAAAGGAGAACCTGCTGGAGATTGCCGAATTAATGCTGCAAAAACTAAAGGACAATTTAAAAGAAAAGGGAATCGGCTTTGAAATTACCCTACCTTTGAAAGAAAAAATCGTAGAATTGGGGTATGATCCCACTTTCGGCGCCAGACAAATGAGAAGGGTCATTCAGGATAAAGTGGAAAATGTGCTGGCTCAAGCTTTGCTGTCGGGGAACTTAAAGCGAGGAGACAAAATAAAGATTGATCCTCAAAAATTCGAGATAATAAAGAAGTGATACATATATATTATGGTTCCTCACGGGAGAATATTAATTGTTTTAACGGTTTTTTTCCTCCTGGCGGCTGTTACAGGGGGTTTTTTTGTTTTGAAAGATAAAGAGAGGACGGTAGATGTGTTGCCGGCGGTAGAAGAAGCGTCACTTCGGACGTCGGACGTCCGAAGTGAGGGTGGACAGACGACAACTACGACAACTACGCAAGCTCAAAAGCCAATGGGAGAAATAAAAGGGAAACTGCAGGAAATAGCGAAGAAAACAGAGGAGCTCGCGGCCGAAGTTAAAATTTTGAAAGAGCTGGAAGAAGCCCAAGAAAAATCATCCCACGTCAAAGGCATATACGTCGGGACGGCCGCCAACCCGAGCTATTTTAAAAACCTTCTTGATAATACCGAGTTAAACGCCGTAGTCATCGATGTAAAGGAAGCTTCCGGCCCCATAGCTTACAGGCATTTGAGGGAGCTGATCGATGATCTCCACCAAAGGGACGCCTGGGTCATAGCCAGAATCGTAGTTTTCCGCGATTCTTCACAAGTACAAAACCACCCCGAATGGTATTTGCAAACTGCTACTTCCACTGCCACCAGTTCCGATCCATGGCAGGATTCCTCCGGGCAGTACTGGCTGGACCCGAAGTCAGAAGAGGTTTACGATTACCTTCTTGATTTTTCAAAACAAGTAATAGATTACGGATTTGATGAGCTTCAGCTGGATTACATTCGTTACCCCGACGATTATCCGGTGACGGTTGAGCGCATTCAAAACATTGGAAATTTCTTTGAAAAAATCTCAAAAGACCTGAAAGGATACAAAGCTTCTCTTATTCTTTCTGCGGATTTGTTCGGATATGTGGCTACTCAGTTCAACAGTTTTGGCACGGGACAAAGACTGGTGGACGCGGGAAAGCATTTCGACTATCTTTCTTTTATGCTTTATCCCAGCCATTTTTACGGAGGATTCGAAATGGGTAAGGATGAAAAAAGGGAACTGCCCTCCCTTAAATATTCTTATCCTGAAGTGATAGAGCATCCTTACCAGGTAGTTTTGAGGTCTGTGCTTTCTGCCCAGGACTATCTTTCTTGGTTTGATTACAATGTCAAAATCCGCCCCTGGCTTCAGGACTTTGACTTGAAAGCCGACAAAGAGAGGGGAGTCATTTATGATGCCGAAAAAGTCAGATTACAAATTCAGGCCGCTGTAGACGCCGGAGCGTCGGGCTGGCTTCTCTGGAATCCCTCTTATGTTTATACAAAGGAGGCGCTTGCTCCGTCCCAGTAAAATAATTACATTATCTTGGCAATTTGCGGCGCTTTTTCTTGTCGTCCAAAACTTCCGCATTTTAAAGCATAAGTTTCTGTCTTATTTTCTGTTTTATTTTCTGTCTTAATAAACCCTACATAAAGTATACTGCTATGTAGCGATGAACTTTATGTTATTTTTTATTTCGGCGGGAGAAACTTGAAGATATAAATGAACCACCACCATGTGGTGGTTCATATAAAGCCCGCTTTCTAATCCGATAGGAAGTGGGTTTTTGGTTGGGTTGCGTGTTGTGGAAAAGTGGATTTGACTTGGTTATGAAAGTGGGATATAGTGGAAGTGTAGTGGATAATTGTGGAAAACTATGGGGATAACTCGATAAACTGTGGATAACTTATGTTAATCGGTGAATACACGTATATAATTGACGATAAAAAAAGATTAGCCATTCCTTCCAAGATGCGGTCGGAGCTTGGCAAGAAAGCCATACTTACGAGAGGGCTGGATAATTGTTTGGTTCTTTACCCTTTGAAAGAATGGCAGAATTTATCTAAAAAAATGGCTGCTTTGCCCGCCGGCCAGGTTGATGCCAGGGGATTTACCAGAGTGGTACTTTCCGGAGCCATCGAAGTCAGTTTGGACAAACTGGGAAGAATTTTGGTTCCCGACCATTTAAAAAAATATGCTTTTTTGAAAAAGAACGTAGCCGTCATCGGAGTTTCCAACAGAGTAGAAATTTGGGACGAAGCCAGATGGAAAGAATACAAGGGAAAAATGGAAAAGACCGTGGGGGATATGGCCCAACAGATAGGAATTTAATATGCATGTTCCGGTTTTGTTAAAAGAAGTTCTGGAATGTTTGGATCCCCAGTCCAATGAAAATTTTGTTGATTGCACTGTCGGAGAGGCGGGTCACATGGCTGCCGTTCTTGAGAAAACAAGTCCTCGCGGCAAGGGGTTGGGGATCGAGGTAGACATAGAACTTTATCAAAAGTTAAAATCGCAGACGGCGGAATTTTCAATTTCCAAATCCCAATTTTCAAAACGATTAGTTTTGATAAATGATAATTTCGCTAATTTAAAAGAAATTGTAGAAAGAGTAAAGTTTGGGAAAGTAAATATGATTCTTTTCGACCTTGGTATGTCGAGCTGGCATTTGGAAGAATCGGGAAGAGGTTTTTCTTTTAAAAGAAAAGAACCTCTGGATATGAGATATAATACTTCAACCCAGCTGACTGCAGAAAAGATTTTAAACTTTTGGTCCAGGCATGAGCTGGAAAGGATTTTAAGGGAATACGGAGAGGAAAAATTTTCCAGGCAAATTGCAGAAAACATAGTCCAAGCCCGAAAGTCAAAGCCTATTAAAAACACCCTTCAATTGGCTGAAATAATTAAGAGATCGGTCAGGGGCAGACAGAAAATTCATCCCGCCACCAGGACTTTCCAAGCTTTGAGGATTGCCGTTAATAACGAATTGGAAAATCTGAAACAGGGTCTTTGTCAGGCAGTGGAAATTTTGGAGAAAGGGGGAAGGACGGCGGTTATTTCTTTTCATTCTTTGGAAGACAGAATCGTTAAAAATTATTTCAGGGAGAAAGCCGGAAAGGCTTCCATTAAAATATTGACCAAAAAGCCGATAACGCCTTCGGTCCAGGAAATTAAAAACAATCCTCGGGCCAGATCGGCAAAATTAAGAGCCATAATAAAAGATTAAAAACCAAAAACCAAAAATTATGACCACCCATACTTTATCACAAGGACTAATCTTATTGAGATTTCCACGGGTTAATTTTCGAGTGGTATGGATTTTGTGTTTGCTGCTGGTGGGCTTTCTTCTGGTTTCCTATATCGTCCAGGCCAATCAGCTGACCAGGACCAGCTTTTCCATTGCCAGCTACGAAGAGAAATTGGCTTCCGTCAGTCAAGAGAACGAGGAGCTGGAAATCAGTCTTTCCCAGGCAAGTTCTTTAGCCAACCTCGAGTCTTTGCTGAAGAGCTTGAATTATGTGGAAGTGAATAAAATTCATTACATTCAACTCTTGGAAGGTCAAATGGCGGCACGGTAACGATCACAGGGTTTTCCCCGACCCCTTTCTTTTCAAAACCCTCGGTTTTGAATAATTTCCAACACGGGGGAAACCCAAAATTTGTTTAAGTAAACAAATTTTAAATGACTATATGAAGGAATGGAGAATAAATCTCATTTTAATTTTTCTATTTTTGTTTGGAGCGGCCTTGGTGGGCAAGCTTTTTTTTCTGCAAATCATAGAACACGATTTTTACGCGGCTTTGGCTAGGGGACAGCAGGGAGTATTTGCCAGCGGCCGGGGAGAGAGGGGAGAAATATTCTTTCAAAATCATGATCTCCCCATAGCTACCAACGGCACCTTTACCTATCTTTACGCTTCCCCCAAAGAAATTCCCTTTTCAGAAAAAGAAGAGACAGCAGAAAAACTTGCGGAAATCACTTCTTTGGAAAAGAATTCCCTTTTGGAAAAACTAAAGAAAAACAGCCTTTACGAGGTTTTAAAAAAGGAAGTAACTTCAGAAGAGATTAAAAAACTGAAGGATTTGGAGTTGGAAGGAATTTATCTTGGGCAGGAGACGAGAAGAATTTATCCCTACGGCGAATTCGCTTCCCATATTTTGGGCTTTGTCAACGAAGACGGCCAGGGGCAATACGGCCTGGAAGAATACTGGCAGGAGGAACTTCGAGGAAAAGAAAGGTTGGTTAAGGGATTTGATCTTTTTCTGACGGTAGATTACAACATCCAGTATCAGGCAGAAAAACTGTTGGAGGAAGCGCGCAAAAGACTGGATATTGATGGAGGCACCATTGTGGTTATGCGGCCGAATTCAGGTCAAATTCTGGCCTTGGCCAATTTCCCTCGTTTTAATCCCAATTTGTATTCAAAAGAGCAGGATTTTAACGTTTTCCAACTGGATGCCATTCAAAAAATCTTCGAACCGGGCTCCGTTTTCAAACCCATTACCATGGCCGGCGGCCTTAACGAGGGAAAAATCACTCCCCAAACCACCTATTACGACAAAGGATACGTGAAGATAGAAGGCTGGCCCGAACCCCTTTACAACTACAACAAAAGAGCGTACGGGGAGAAAACCATGACTAATGTTTTGGAAAAATCCATCAACACGGGGGCCGTGTTTGCCGAAAAGAAGCTGGGACACCGCAATTTTCTGGAATACATTGATAAATTCGGTTTTTTTGAAAAAACCGGGGTAGACCTGGCGGGCGAAATTTATTCCCAAAATTGGGATTTTAAAAAAGGATATGAGATAAACTTTGCCACGGCAGCTTACGGCCAGGGAATCGAAATGACTCCTCTGCAGATAGCCAGAGCTTATGCGGCAATTGCCAACGGCGGAAAACTGGTAAGGCCTTATTTGGTGGAGAAAGTGGTGGACAATGAAGGGGTAGCAGTTGAAACCAAACCGGAAATAGGCGATAATAATGTAATTTCCCCGGCTACAGCTTCCAAGCTCACCGCTATGTTGGTTTCCGTGGTGGAAAACGGATTTGGCAAAGCCGCCAGAGTTCCCGGATACTATGTGGCCGGAAAGACTGGTACCGCCCAAGTTTCCTTTTCCGCTTTGGGAATGACTAAAAAGGGGTATTCGGAAAAAACCTGGCAGAGTTTTATTGGCTTTGCTCCCGCTTTCGATCCTCAGTTTTTGATTTTGGTGAAGCTGGACGACCCCGCCACTAAAACCGCCGAATACTCCGCAACCCCCATTTTCCAGAAGTTGGCAAAATACATCATTGATTACTATCAAATACCTCCGGACTACAATGAATAAACTTCTGTTTTTAATCAAAAGGCCAAAAGTGGTAGTTATCATGGGAGGCGCTCGCCAATGCTGCAAAGAGGCCGTTTTCAGGGTTTTGGAACCCCATTTTAAGATTGGCAAGGAAGTTTTGATTTACGAAGAGGATTCGCAAAACCAAGGGAATCTTGAGTTTTTAATAAAGAAATCTTCCTTGCCTGTTTTGGTAGTGACGCACGTGGGAGAATATCATCCCGATAGGGAATTTTTTGCAGGAGATCTGCAGAAGGTGGAAGCAGCCAGGAAATTGGCCCGCCTCTTGTCGTCTCAGGGATATTTGGTTTTGAACTTTGATGATGAAACCGTTAGGGATCTTGCAAATGAGAGCATAGCTCATCCTTTGACTTTCGGTTTTGGGGCTAGATCGGCCGTCAAGGCCAATCACGTGGTTTTGACTCAGTTTCCCAGCTTGGGCACAAACTTCAAGGTTAATTATGAAGGAAATATTGTGCCGGTTTGGTTGGAAAAGCTTTTTGGCAAAGAGCATATTTATTCGGCTTTGGCGGCGGCGGCCGTAGGGGAGGTTTTGGGCTTGAATTTGGTTGAAGTTTCCGCCGCTTTGAAATCTTACCGAGGTTTGCCCGGCAAGATGCAGCTGAAAAAGGGAATTAAAAACTCTTGGGTTTTGGACGATTCGGAATCGGCTTCTTCCCTTTCCATGGCAGAAGCGCTTTCCGTCCTTAAAAAAATAGAAACGCCGGGAAGAAAGATGGCGGTTCTGGGAGACATTATAGGTATTGGAAAATATACCGTGGAAGCCCATGAAGCTCTCGGAGAAAGGGTGGCAGAGTCCTGCGATTTTTTGTTTACCGTCGGTTCCCGTGCCCGTTTCATAGCTCAGGGGGCCGTGAAAAGCGGCATGTCAGAAGACAAGATATTCCGCTTCGACGAAACCGGCCGGGCGGGGCTTTTCTTGCAGGAAAAAATTCAACCTGATGACTTGATTTTAGTTGACGGCTCCAAAGAAATGAGTATGATTAATATAGTAAAAGAAGTTGTGGCCCTGTCGTCTAGTCCGGTCTAGGACACCAGATTCTCAATCTGATAACACGGGTTCAAATCCCGTCAGGGCTGCATAGAAATTTTGAGCACCAGAGGTGCTCATAAATTTCTATATTTAAGACCCAGAGGGGAGTAAAGACTCCCTTAGGCCTTCGGGAAACTCTCCCGTCAGGGCTGCCGGGATTTTTTAGTTCTTTGAAATTATTATTTGGGAGGTAAAAATGGAGATTATCAGAGAAAGATTATCCAACGGTTTAACGGTAATTTTGGCGCCGATTGAGGGCAGGAAAACTGTTTGCGAAATGTTTGCCGTCAGGGCCGGTTGGAAATACGAATGGCCGGAAATTTACGGACTTTCTCATTTTATTGAACACATGATGTTCAGGGGCACTAAAAAGCGTCCCAGTGGAGAAAAGATAACCGGCGAGATAGAAAGCCGGGGCGGGGAAATCAATGCCGGCACTAACGACGAATATACCGTTTATGTGGTAAAGATAGCCGGCAGGTTTATCAATATTGCCCATGATGTCATTTCCGACATGATTTTGAATTCAAAACTTGAATCGGCCAAGATTAAAATAGAAAAAGGGCCGATTTTGGAAGAGCGCTCCATGTCTTTAGATAACGCGGTAGCCTATCTTCAGAATATTCTTTGGCCCAAATTATTATACGGCGATCAGCCTGTTGCTCAAATGGGCCTCGGGACCGAAGAAACCATTACCAAAATGAAAAGGAAGCAGTTCCTTGACTACATTGATGGATTGTATGTAGCTCCCAATTCGGCCGTCATAGTGACCGGCCAAATAGAAAACCCCAGAGAGGTGATTGACGATCTGGAAAGCTACTACGGAAAATTAAGCAGCAGAGAACCTACCATTCATAAGCCCCCGGTAATAGAAAAGCAAAGAAGACCCAGGATTTCTTTTAAACACTGGAAGATTGAACAGACTCACGTCTTATTGGGGGTGAGAGGTTATAGCATTTTTCATCCCGATCGGTATGCCTTAAAGGTGCTGGAAAAAATTCTGGGCGGGGGAATGAGCTCTCGGATGTTTATAGAGGTGAGAGAAAAAAGGGGATTGGCTTATGTTGTTTCCAGTGGCATTGATTTTCAAACTGATACCGGCTGGTTTGTGACTTATGCCGGCCTTAATTCAAAGAGAATTGCCGAGGGTTTAGAAGTGATGATGGAACAATATCGTAGGCTGGCCGATGAGAAAATCTCCCCGAGAGAGCTTAAAGATGCTCAAGATTCCATTATCGGCTCTCAAGAAATGGAGTTAGAGAATGCCGATAATTTAGCTAGCTTTATAGCGGAGCAGTTTCTTTTGAAGAATGAGATTGAAACTCCCGAAGAGCGGACAGAGAAATTTAAAGCTGTTAGTGCCGATGATGTTCAGCGGGTGGTCCAGGATATTTGCCAGAACAAAAAACTGAATTTGGCCATCGTTGGGCCGTACAAGCACTATAAACTTAAGGGAAAACTTTATCAGATTCTTAGATTCTAAGCATGATTTAAAAGACTTTGGTATTTTATCAAGGTCTTTTTTTTGATATCATTAAGTAATATGCTTTGGATGTATGTAGCCATTTTCGCGTTTTCCTGCCTTGTTCTGGTAAAGTCGGGCTCCTGGGTGGTGAAAAGCCTGATCAGGATAGCCAAGTACCTGCAGGCCACAGAATTCATGGTGGCTTTCATTTTAATGGCTTTTGCCACTACGGTGCCGGAGTTTTTCGTTGGGATTACCTCTGCTTTGAATCGTCATCCCGAGCTTTCCTTCGGAAATATTATTGGTTCCAATATTATCAATTTGACCTTGGCCGTGGCCGTGGGCGTTTTGGTGGCCAAGGGCTTGAAGTGCGAGGGAACCGTCATTCAAAGAAGTTCTGTCTATACTTTGGTCATAGCTCTTTTGCCGGTTTTGCTGATGCTGGACGGCAGCATTTCCCGGGCGGACGGTGTGGTTCTGCTGCTGGCTCTGGCTTTTTACATGCATCGCCTTTTTTACCAAAGCGAGAGGTTCACCAAAGTTTTTTCCAATCACTTCAACCGGGACTGGCAGAGGTTTAAATTTTTCTTAAAAGACTTGGGTATATTTATCTTTTCTTTGGCTTTGCTTTTGCTGGCGGCAGAAGGAATTGTTTGGTCTTCGACTTTTTTAGCTTCGGCTCTCGGTCTTCCCTTAATGATTATCGGCGCTTTAATAGTCGCCCTGGGGACAAATTTGCCGGAGATTACTTTCGGGATCAAAGCCGTCACCATGGGTCACAAAGACATGGTTTTGGGAAACCTGATGGGAGCCGTAGTGGTAAATTCCACCTTGGTTTTAGGAGTGACGGTTTTGATATTTCCTCTGGAAATTGTCAGTTTTGCTCCTTATCTTATAGGCATTGTTTTTATTATTGCCGCTCTCGTTTTCTTCACTATTTTTTCCCGTACCGGCTGGGGGATTACCCGCAAAGAGGCTTTATTTCTTTTGTTAATCTACGTTGCTTTTGTAATTTTGGAAATCTGGATACAATAAAAAAAGGGGTATATTTGACAGGTTGGCATCTTTTTGTCAAAATATCCTTAGTTCTTTTCATCTATTTTTGTTATAAGAAGATTGCTATAAGGAGGCAGAATGGAAAAGAGAGGTTTTATCGGCAAAGTTAAAAGCAGGGTTACTCTAACCGTGTCTTTTCTGAAGGCGCTGTTCCAGGAATCTCGAAAAAGAGTGAGCGAGGAAAGGGAGAATATAAACAAGATTAATGTTTTTCCCGTGCCGGACAAGGACACCGGTACGAATCTTCTGAACACTCTTTCTGGAATAATTAAAGCGATAGAGAGAAAAGACTACCAATCGGCTAATCATTTGATAAGCGAAATGCTCGAGAAGAAATATCTACTGAAAAGCGGCCGCGGAAATGTGGGAATTATCATCAGCGCCTGGCTGGTCGGTTTTTTCCAGGAATTAGGGGATAACATTTCCCTGGATGCCGATCTTTTGAGCAGGGCTATGAAGAGGGGAGAAAGCCAGGCTTATCGGGCGATTGCCGAACCAAAAGAGGGAACGATTCTTGATGTCATTACAGCTTCAGCCGGAAGCATGGATTCCTTGTCTCGGGAACAGCAAGATTTGATTTATCTGATGACTAAAACTTTGGAGCAAGCCAGGCAAGCTCTTGTTGCCACTACCCAGAAAATGGACGTTTTGAAAAAGAATAAGGTGGTGGATGCCGGAGCCCTGGGGTTTGTTTTAGTTTTAGAGAGCTTTCTGAAAGTATTGCTGGAAGCAGAAAAGTCAGAGAAGGAGGAAGATAATGAGCAAACTTAAGTATCCTTTTGATGTTCAGTTTTTCCTGGATGGGCTGAATCAAGAACGATTAAAGGAAATGAAAGAAGAGTTGCTAAGAATCGGAGACAGTTTGGATGTTCTTCAGATAGAAGATGCAGCAAGAATTCATATTCATACTGATGATCCCGAAAAAGTAAAGCAGATTTGCGAGAAATTCGGAGAAGTATCGGATTGGGCCGTGGAAGATATGGAATCCCAGATCGGCAGAGAAA
Organism: uncultured Candidatus Saccharibacteria bacterium; assembly: GCA_964486395.1. GTDB lineage: Bacteria > Patescibacteriota > Minisyncoccia > Minisyncoccales > MHMH01 > CAYYJV01. Next base: position 8,192 of record CAZALP010000007.1, on the reverse strand, counting down.
AAATCGGCTTGATTACCACCGCCGATTTGCCGCAGGAAATAATTGAAAAATACGGAATAAGAGTGGTTTCGCTCTATTACGATTTTCCGGAAAAGAACCTGGAAGGTTCCTTTTACGAAAAGCTGAGAAAAGCCAAGCAATTGCCCATTACTTCTCAGTTGACCCTGGCAGATTTTGCGGAAATTTACCAGCAGGAACTGGAGAAGTTTGATTATATTTTGGTCACTACCCTCAGTTCAACATTTTCCGGAACTTTCAATTCCGCCAGTCAAGCCAGAGAATGGGAAGAGAACCGGGAGAGAATTCGTTTGGTGAACAGCTTGAATGTTAGCATAGGAGAAGGACTTTTCGTTTTAAAAGCCAACCAACTGATTAAAGAAGGCAAAGATTTAGATCGAATTGAAGAAGAA
>CAZALP010000007.1:0-7682 GCA_964486395.1 uncultured Candidatus Saccharibacteria bacterium | reverse complement strand
CTTTCTGTTCTAGCGAAAACTTAAAGGTGGTTGACTAAAACCACCTTTTTCTTTATAATGGATAAGAGTTCTTTTAAAGGAGGTGGGAAAATGGAAATCTTATGGCTGGTTTTACTGGCTTTAATTTGCTATCTCTTGGGGTCAATTCCGTTTAGTTACCTGGTCGGTAAGATATACGGAAAGAATCTTTTTGAGGTGGGTTCCGGAAATATCGGAGCAATGAATATCTGGCGAGCCACCAAAAGATTGGAATCCTTGATTATGGCTATGGCAGGAGATATGGGAAAAGGGATTTTAGCGGTTTTGATAGCTTGTTGGCTGGCTTTCCTGGGATACAGTTTGTCGGTCGGAATAGCCGTTGCTGCCTTTTTCGTGATTTTGGGTCACAATTATCCCTTTACTCTTAAATTTAAGGGAGGAAAGGGATTGGCTTCTATGGCCGGGGTATTGGTTGTTTTGAGCTGGCCCAGCCTTCTTATTGCTCTGGGCGTAATAGTAGCTTCTATTGTCTTTGCTGAAATTTTTTTAAAAAAGAAAATAAATCTGTCGGGCGATTCAAAGAAAAAATTCAAGAGTATTCTTTCCGTCTTGGGCTCGCAGACCGTCGGAAGAATGGTAGGGATAGTACTGGCTCTGGTCACCATTTGCTTTTTCAATCCGGATCTTCTATTTTTGATTTTGCCGGCTGGAATCCTGATTCTGGTTAAGCATAGGAATATCTGGAGAGAGCCGGAGGTTTTCAGAAAAGTTTAAAACCGGAACTTGCTTCCGGTTTTCCTTTGAGATAGAGTCAGATTAGTGTATCGCACCTTTAAATTATAGGAGGAAAAGAGATGATTGGATGGCTGATTTTGATAGCTTTATTTGCCTACTTTTGCGGTTCTTTTCCCGCCGGTTACCTGATTGCCAAAAGGAAAGGGGTAGATATCAAAAAAGAAGGTAGCGGAGCAACCGGGGGAACTAATGTAGCCAGGATATTGGGCTGGAAATCGGCAATCCCCACTGTTTTAATAGACGTTTTTAAGGTTTGGTTGCCCGTTTTCCTGGCAGTCCTGATTTTTACCGGGAGCTGGCCGATTTTCCCGGTGGCGGTTTTGGCAATGTTGGGTCATATTTTCCCGGTCTGGCTCAAGTTTAAAGGCGGGAAGGGAATAACTTCCTTGGTCGGAATTTTACTGGCTTTGAATTTTAACCTGTTTTTGTTTTACTTGCTAGCCTGGGCCGTAATCTTTGTGATTTTAACTGTTGCAATCAAGGTTTCCCGATCGTCTTTTTCGGAAAAGATGGCAGCCAGCAATTTGTTGGTCGTCTGGTATCTTCCGGTTTTATTTTGGTTTTTCTTCGGCAGTTTGGGTTGGCTGGTTTTCGCCGTTGTTTTGATAGGAATTATTTATTTCGCCCACAGAGAGAATATTTTCAGAATGAAAGAAAAATTCAAAAACACATTGAAAAACTCCAGGGATTAAAACCTATGGAGTTTTTTGATAATTTTCATTTTACTGTAAGTATACCGGCATCGGAGGTTCGTTGTTAATATTGTGAACTTATGCGGGGTTTGACCGACCGCTGAAAGAATGATAAAATGGATTAATGGCAGATTCAATTTTGTTTTTAATTGTAGCTTTTTTAATAGCGGGAATTGGCATTCTGATTATATATTTCAAAAAATTGCAGGTGGATCGGGGGCAGTCGGAAGCCATCAGGGATTTAGAGCGGCGTTTGACCGATTTAATGATAGGCCAGTTGAAAGAAATCAGGGAGGGCCAGCTGGGGGATTCCCGGGCCATGCATCAGCAGATTTCGGCTTTCACCAAAGAGGCCACGCAGATAAGGGAAGATTTAAAGCAGGTTCAAGAAAGGGTAAAGGATGTTTCCACTTTTCAGGAAATCTTCAAATCCCCCAAATTGAGAGGGCAGTGGGGAGAAGCTTCCTTAGAGCACATCTTGGCCCAACATTTTCCGGAAGAGCTTTACGAAAGGCAGCATCTCTTTTCTTCGGGTGAGCAGGTGGACGCCGTCCTAAACCTTCCCAACGGCAAAATCTTGCCGATTGACGCCAAGTTTCCTTCGGAAAATTTCGTCAAAATGATTGAGGCTTCGGGTCCGGAAAGGGACGCTTTTCAGAAAAAGTTCATTGAAGACGTGAAGGGCCATATTGATAAAATAGCTTCAAAGTATATAATACCATCGGAGTCCACCGTGGAATTCGCCTTAATGTACATTCCTGCCGAAGCCATCTATTATGAAATAGTCAACAACATAGGCCGGCAGTTCGACTTGGCAGGATACGCCGTTTCCAAAAGAGTGGTGGTGACTTCTCCTAATACCATCTTTTTAACCCTAAACACCATAGAGCATTGGTTTAAAGACACCCAGATTTCCCGCCAGACCCAGGAGATTTTGAAAAGACTTGACAGGGTACAGCAGGATGCCTCAAAGCTCATGAACGATTTCAGGAAACTGGGCTCTCATTTGAAAAACGCCATGTCTTCTTACGATAGCTCGGAGAAAAGATTGAATATATTTTCTGACAGAGTCGACAAATTAAAAGAATTTAAAGAAGTTAAGAAGTTAAAAGGAAAATGATCGCTGTTATCAAAACCGGGGGAAAACAGTACCTTGTTTCCCCGGGAGATAAAATAAAAATAGAGAAAATCGGCAAAAAAGAGGGCATAGAAATCACTTTTCCCGAAGTTTTGCTATTGGAAAAAAACAAAAAAGTGGAAATCGGAAATCCTACCTTGAAGGGAGTGAAGGTTGCAGCCAAGATTTTAGAACACGGCAAGGGAAAGAAAAAGATTGTTTTCAAGTACAAGTCCAAAAAAAGGTATAAAGTAAAAAAGGGCCATCGTCAGCCCTATACCTTGGTGGAAATCACCAAAATCGCTTAATTACTTTCTGCCTTCCAAGGCGGAAGATAAAGTTTCTTCGTCGGCGTATTCCAATTCGGCTCCCACGGGTAAGCCCCGCCCCAAGCGGGTGATTTTTTTGCCCCGAGCCGCGTCGAAGGGTTTTAGTAATCTTTCTAAATACAAAGTAGTAGCTTCTCCCTCGGAAGTGGGGTTCAGGGCCAGAATCACTTCCTTTACTTCGGGGTCGTTCACTCTTTCCAGGAATTCCTCTTTTCTTATATTCCCCGAGTTTTCTTTTTTAAGCTTTGATACGGTTCCCCCCAGAATAAAGTACCTGCCTTGGTACTTCTTGGTTTTTTCGATAGTTTCCAAGTCGGTTTCCTTTTCCACCACGCAAAGGAGGGATTTATCCCGTTTTGCATTAGAGCAAATTTCGCAAAGCTCTTTTTCTCCCCCGCCTGCGCGGGCAGGTTCAAATGGCTTGAAGCAGAAAGAGCAGTATTTCACTTTTTCTTTCAGGGTGGAGATAGCGCTAATCAGCTCTTGCACTTCTTCTTTTTTCAGTTTAAGCAGATAGAAAACAAAACGGGCCGCTGTCCTTGGCCCAACGGTGGGAAATTTGGAAAACAAGCTTATTAACTTTTGGATGGAAGCGGGGTACATTAATCTTGTTCTATTCTTTTTTCCAGGTTTCTGAAAGTGGCTCTGGGTTCGTCAAAGTAAAGCTCCACTTTTCCAATGGGGCCGTTTCTGTGTTTGGCCACAATGATGTCGGCGATGTTTTTCCTTTCGGTGTTGGGTTTGTACTTGTCTTCTCGATGGATGAACAAAACTACATCGGCATCCTGCTCTATGGCGCCCGTTTCTCTTAAATCGGAAAGGCGGGGAATCTGCGGAGTTCTTTGCTCTACGGCTCTTGATAGTTGTGACAAAGCCAGAACAGGCACATTTAGCTCTCTGGCCAAAGCTTTTAGGGATTTGGAAACCTCCGTCATTTGCTGGACCATACTGACATTGGTGTTCCTCGGCTCTATTAGCTGCAGATAATCTATAATAATCAGGCCGAGTCCTTGGTCTGCCTGTAGGCGTCTGGCCATGGCTCTCATTTGGAGGACGTTGGAGGTGGCAGCATCGTCAATATATATCGGCATTTCCGAGAGAGCATTGAGGGCGTTTTGGATTCTGACAAAATCGTTCCCCTCGCCATCGGATGACAATCTGCCCGTTCGAAGCCGCCACATATCAACTTGGGCTTGGGCGGCGATCAGTCTGTCTATGATTTGGTCTTTGGACATTTCCAGGCTGAAAATGCCCACCGGGAGTTTCGTTTTGGAGGCGCAACTTCTGGCAATGTCCAGGGCTAAGGAAGATTTTCCCAAGGAGGGGCGGGAGGCCAAAACGATTAAATCCGCCTTCTGAAGACCTGAAAGCATGTTATCCAGGCTGGTAAAGCCCGTGGGTATTCCCCTCGGGCCTGTTTCGTGTTTTTGAAGCATTTCGATTCTTTCAAAGGCTTCTTCCAAGGTGTCTTTTACCCTCATGAAGTTCTGAGTAAGAGATTTTTGGGCGATGCTGAAGATTCTTTTTTCCGCCTGGTCCAGCAACTGGTCCACGTCTTCTGTTTCCTGGTATCCCAAGACTCCGATATCGTGGGAAGCGGATATCAGATCCCTTAAAATTCTTTTCCTTTGGACGATTTTAGCGTAGCTTAAAGCATGGCTGGCAGTGGGAACCGTGTTTATTAATTCCGTCAGGTAGGCGTTTCCTCCTACTTCTTTGAGCTTTTGCTTGTCTTTAAGGGAATTTGCCACTGCCAAAAGATCAATGGGTTCCCCTTTTTCAAAAAGTGCCTGCATTGTCTTGTATATCTCCTGATGCTGGGTTTTGTAAAAATCGCGGGGCTGCAGAAAATCCACTATTTTCAAAATGGCGTTTTTGTCCAGCATCAAAGAACCCAAGAGGCATTGTTCTGCCTCTATGCTTTGGGGAGGAATTTTGTCCGGCAGTTCTTGTTTTGAATCATTTGTCATACCACTAAGATACTATATCAGTTTTTTAATTTTTGGTCCAGATTTGGTATCTTCCAGCCACCAGCCGAGCTTGACAATCTCTTTTCTTATTTCGTCCGCCTTCTGCCAGTTTTTCTTTTTTCTGTATTTTTCTCTTTCTTCGGCGAGCTTCAAGACATTTTGGGGTACTTTTTCTTTGGGCTTTTTCCAAAAAATGAAACCCAAGAACTCGTCTATTTCCTTGAAGAATTTCAAAATGCTTTCTTTGTCTTTCTTGCCCAAAAGATTTTCATCCATCAGTGAATTGCCACGGTTGATTAGTTCAAAAATCACCGCCATCGCCTCGGGAGTATTAAAATTATTTTCCATTGCAGCGGTGAATCGCATTTTGAATTCAGAGATTAGAATTTTGGATTTATTTTGGAATTCGGATTTTGTAATTTGAATTTTATTTATAAATTCATCTATTCTTTCCAACTCTCTTTCGGCTTGCAAAACCGCGTTTTCGTTGTAATCCATGGGGGACAGGTAGTGATTTTTTATCATCATATATCTCAACAAGCGGGGGGAATGTTTTTTTATGAAATCTTGGACAGTAATGAAGTTTCCCAAGGATTTGGCCATTTTTTGGCCCTTGACGGTTAAGAAGCCCGTATGGAGCCAATATTTTACCATGGGCGATTTTCCGGAAAGGGCCTCCATCTGGGCGATTTCAGCTTCGTGGTGGGGGAAAATCAAATCTCTGGCGCCTCCGTGCATGTCATACTGCCATCCGAAATATTTTTCAGCAATGGCGGTGTCTTCTATGTGCCATCCCGGCCGCCCCTCTCCCCAGGGGCTTTTCCATTTCGGTTCTCCTTTTTTGGAAAATTTCCAGAGGCAGAAGTCCCCTTTGTTTCTTTTTCCCCGGCTTTGGTCGATTCGAGAGAGGGCGTCTTCTGTTTGAGAAGCGGTCCTGCGGGAAAGCTTTCCGTAGCCCTTGAATTTTTTAATGTCGTAATATATTCCGTCTTTGATTTGATAGGCAAAGCCCTTTTCTTTCAGCCTTTTTATCTGGCTGATTATTTCTTTGATATGGTCTGTGGCTCTGGCATAGCGAGTTACGCTGTTTATTCCCAGTTCTTTCATGTTTTTGAGATATTCTTTTTCAAAGCGGCTTGCCAGTTTTTGAGGAGAAATTTTTTTCTCTTTGGCTCTCTTGATGATTTTATCGTCAATGTCGGTGATGTTCTGCAAATAAAAAAGATCGTAGCCTTTTTTTCTCAAGTATTTGACAATTATGTCAAAAGCCAGGTAAGTCCTGGCGTGGCCCAGATGAGCGAAGTCATAAGTGGTGGGTCCGCAAACGAAAAGCTCTACCACTTTGTGCTTTCTGGGTTTGAAAGTTTCTTTCTTTCTTGTTAGAGTATTATAAAGCTTAATCATGATTTCATTATCATTATGGCAAATTTAGTCCTTTACCGCAAATACCGATCCGTTGCTTCGCTCCTTAGACACCTCTCGGTTTCTAACGTTTTTGGCTTCGCCAAAAGCCCGTTTTCCTACACGGGAAAGCACCCAGTTTCCCCGGCTTCCTTCTCCGGACGATATTTTCTTCAACAGAACAATCAAACCTATGTCTAATTTAGTATTATACAGAAAATATCGTCCGAAAATTTTTTCCGAAGTGGTGGGGCAGGAACACGTGGTTCAAACTTTAACCAATGCCATTTCTTCTGGCTTGGTTTCTCACGCCTATTTGTTTACTGGTCCCCGGGGATCAGGGAAAACGACAATAGCTCGGCTGTTGGCCAAGAGTTTAAACTGCGAGAACAGAAAAGAGGGGGAATCAGAGCCCTGCTGCAGGTGTTCTTCCTGCCAGGAAATATCGGGAAACCGGGCCATCGACCTGATTGAAATTGACGCCGCTTCCAACCGGGGGATCGAGGAAATTAGGGAACTGAGAGACGGCATCAGGTTTCGGCCTACCAAATCAAAATACAAAGTCTTTATAATCGATGAAGCTCATCAGCTTTCAAAAGATGCAGCCAACGCTCTTTTGAAGACTCTGGAAGAGCCCCCCTCCCACGCCGTTTTCATTTTGGCCACCACCGAGATCCACAAGATGATCCCCACTATTGTTTCCAGATGCCAGAGGTTTGATTTCAGAAAGCTTACTTTGCCCGAAATTACGGGCAGGCTGGAATTCATTGCCGGGAAAGAAAAGGCCAGAATAGAAAAGCCGGCCTTGGAGTTAATAGCCTTGAATTCCGGAGGAGCTTTGAGGGATGCCATAGGGCTTTTGGACCAGGTCTTGGCGTTTTCGGGAACTGGCCAAAAGGTAATTCAGGCAGCCGACATAAAAGAACTTCTGGGTATGGTGGATGTTAATCTGGTCAGCGAATTTGTGGAGCTGCTTTGCCAGAAAAAAAAAGGAGAGGCTTTAAGCTTTCTGCAGAAAATTTTGGAAAAAGGAAAAGATCCTCGGGAATTTGCCAGAGCCCTCATTTATTATCTGCGGCAAGGGCTGGTTTTGAAGATAAATCCTAATCTGCAAAACCCCATTCTGACAGGCCTTACGCCGGAAGAGCAATTACGTCTTCAGAATCAGGTTTCCGGCTTTCAAGAATCCGATTTGCGCCGGATTTTGAAGCTTTTCCTGGAAGCTGAGGCCAAAATGAAATATTCTCCCATTGTCCAGCTTCCTTTGGAGCTGGCTATAATTGAATCCTTGCAAAAAGAGGAAAATTAATGTAAGATATTATGTCATTGCGGGGTCGTCTAACGGTAGGACATGGCCCTTTGGAGGCCACTATTTAGGTTCGAATCCTAACCCCGCAGC
>CAZALP010000006.1:0-23942 GCA_964486395.1 uncultured Candidatus Saccharibacteria bacterium | reverse complement strand
CTCATAAGCGCTGGAAACTATGTTTTTATTATACCACTCAGAAGCACTTTTTAATAATTTGAAATGCCGGGGCTCGATTTTCAATCTGCTCAAAGTTTGCCAGTCTCTTTTTAAAATTATCTTTAAAATCTTAGCGAGGTCGGTGTCAATTTTCTTATCGCAAAGGGAATCTTTCCGCAGCTCCGGCTGGTAACCGAGAATAGAAACCAAATTCCAGAAGAAATAGTAATAAATAATTTTTAATTTTAAATTCTTAATTTTTAATGAATTTTTAATTTCATAATTATTTAATTTTTGGAAAACCTTCCTGGTCAGCTGCCAAATCTGTTCGTCTTTTTCTTCTGGAGGAGTTAAATTATCCAAAGTTTCGGCAATTTGATAAGCTACTTCTAATCTTTCTAAATCACTTCTTACGTTCTTAAAACTATTAATCAAAATCGCATCGGTCAAGGTTTTATGGGTTTTTCCCTGGATGAATTCAATCTCTGAAAGATAAAAAAGATCGGCTCCTCCCCTTAGTTTGGATTTGATTTTCCTGATGGCCCTAGCCAAGATTTCCAGCTTGCCGAAATCCTCGGTATAAATTGTAAAAACCCTATCCGCCTCTCCCCGGTCACTCTTTTTTAAAATCAAACCTTGGGTTCTGTAATGGACAGCCATAAATTCCAATGGTCAATTCTTATCTCGCTTTCTGCCAGAAAAGCTTTCTTTAATTTTCTTTTCAGGATAAAATCCTCGGCTTTAGTGCCATCCAGAATAGCTTTTTTGTGCCTCTTCAAAACATCGTTCAACTCGGGATTGCCGAAATATTGAACTATAATTTTGTCCTTGGGCTCCAATCCGGCTTTTTTCCGCAACTCCTGAATCTGACGGATAACTTCCCGAACCCGACCTTCTTCTTTCAAGGCCGGCGTGATCCTGATATCCAATTTGAATCTTTTCCCCGAGCTTATTTTCTTGACGTTAACCTCTTCTTTGATTATTTCTGCCAATTCCTTGTCTATTTTTTCTTTGATTTGCAACTCAGCCAAGGGCTGACGAACCTTGATCCTCGCTTTTGCTCTTTCAGCCAAAGCTAGCCTTACTATTTCTCTCGCCTTTTCCATCTTTTGATTCAGCTTTCGGTCAATCAATTTTTTGTCTGCTTTGGGCCATTCCTGCAAATGACAACTTTTCTTTTCCTGGTTTATTTCTTCTGACAAAAATGGCGTAAAGGGAGCCGTTAATTTAGACAAAGTCTGAAGAACCAAAGCCAGGGTGCTCGCAGCCTCCCCAAAGCGCTTTCGTGATCTCCGAATATACCAAAGGGAAAGATCATTAATAACAAAATTCTCAATGGCACGGGCGGCTGCCGTCACGTCGTATTCGTCAAGTTTATCGGTCGTTTCTTGAATAAGCTCGTGCAGCCTCGAAATAATCCACCTATCTAAAATATGATTGTAATGCTTTTTTGCCGATTGGTAAAAATGTGTTACATAGGTTTGGTAAAATTGATAAGAATTCCAAAAGGTCAAAATAAATTTTTTCAGAGCTTGATCGATATCTTTCTCGGAAAAAAGCTTAACGTCGCCTGGCTGGTTGACCGTGTAAAAATACCAGCGGAGAGCGTCGGCTCCGTACTTTTCAACAACATACCAAGGATCTACTACGTTGCCCTTGGACTTTGACATTTTTTCTCCTTTTTCATCCAAGACGTGGCCCAAGGAAATGACATTCTTGTAAGCGGGGCCTTTGCCCAATAAAGTGGAAATCGCCAAAAGAGTATAAAACCAGCCCCGGGTTTGGTCCACGGCTTCCGAAATGTAATCTGCGGGAAACTGCAGTTTTTTATCAAAAGGCCAGTGGTACTGAGCGAACGGCATGGCTCCCGAATCAAACCAAACATCAATTAATTCCGGCGTCCTTTCCATTATATTTTGGCATTTGGGGCAGTAAAATTTTATTCCATCGATGTAGGGACGATGAAAATCAAGTTTTCCCGATTTGTCCAGAGGTAATTTTTTATATTCTATTTGCCTCCATTGCCCCGTCTTAATGTCAGTTCCTTTAATCTTTATATCCAGCAACTTCTTGTCGTCCATTCCCGTGGTAATCCCTCTCAAAAGCCAAAGAGGGTCGCCGTGGCTAACAATTAAAATGGTTTTGTTTTTGTGTTTTTTGTCAATGTCTGTCAGACAATCCAGCATTCTTTTCCTGACTTGACCCCAGCTTTCCCCTTTCGGAGGAGCTTTGTACATGTTTTCCACTGTCTTGGGAAAATCGCGATAAAACTCGTCTTTTTTGCTTCGGCCGTGATAAATCCCCAAATTGATATCTCTCAATCTTTTGTCAAAAATTATTTTTACTCCCAATTCTTTGGCAACAATCTCGGCCGTCTGGCAGGTTCGAGCCATATCGGAAGCATAAATTAAATCGATTTTTTTGGTCTTTAATTCTTTAGCCGCTTTTTTGATTTGATGTTCACCCTCTTTGGTCAGTAAAACCGGTTCTTGCTCCGGCCAGGGATAAATCCATTTTCTCTTCTTTGTCTGATAAACCGTCTGGCCGTGGCGCAAAATGTAATATTGATTCGTGGAAAACTTTTGCTTGATTATGTCTTTTTTAGAGCCGACGACTTCTTGATGTCCGCATTTTTGGCACTGCCAAATAGGTAAAGGAGTTCCCCAGTATCTTTCCCTGGAAAAAGTCCAGTCCTTGAGTTCTTTCAGCCATTCGCCGAACCTGCCCTCTTTCAAATGCGCGGGCACCCAATTGATTTTTTGATTGTTTTTGATTAGCTGGCTTTTGACTTTCTGCATATTAATAAACCAGCTTTCTTTAGCGTAATAAAGCAAAGGGGATGCACATCTCCAGCAAAAAGGATAATCGTGCTCATATAACTCTTCTTTGAACAAAAGGCCTCTTTTTTTAAGATTGTCGATAATCAAAGGGTCGGCATCTTTCACCCAGAGCCCCCCCCAGTTTTTTACTTCTTTTTTAAACTTTCCCTCCGCATCAACATTTAATAAAACCGGGAGGTTGTTTTTCTTTCCGGCCTCCATGTCGTCTTCGCCGAAAGCCGGAGCTATGTGCACCAACCCCGTCCCTTCTTCCAAAGAAACAAAATTTCCAGCAATAACCCGAGCGTACAGAGGTCCGACCTTTGTACGATATAAGAGTTCGTATTGTAAGCCCAACAAATCTTTTCCTTTAATTTCCTCCCTTATCTCGCCCTCAATGCCCAAAAATCCTATCCTTTCTTTGGCCAAAATCAAATATTCATCTCCGACTTTCACTTTGACGTAAGTAAAATCGGGGTTAACTGCCACCGCCACGTTTCCCGGCAAAGTCCACGGCGTCGTCGTCCAAACCAGCAAATAAATATTTTTGGATTTTTGATTTTGAATTTTGAATTTTACGTATATTGCGGGTTCTTTTACTTTTTTGTATCCCAAAGCCACTTCGTGTGAAGACAAAGAAGTGCCGCATCTGGGACAATAAGGCGCCACTTTGTAATCTTTGTACAAAAGGCCTTTTTCGTAAATTTGTTTGATAATCCAAAAAAGGCTCTCCATGTAATTCGGGTCATAGGTAATGTAGGGATTTTCCATATCCAGCCAGTATCCTATTCTTTCTGTGAGCTTTTCCCAGTATTTTTTATAAGTCCAGACCGACTGCCTGCATTTTCGGTTGAATTTGGCGATGCCGTATTTTTCAATGTCCTTCTTAGACTTTAAGCCCAGTTTTTTCTCAATTTCCAACTCCACGGGTAGGCCGTGCGTATCCCAACCGGCTTTCCTCAAAACCCGAAAACCCCGCATGGTTTTGTAGCGGCAAATAACATCTTTAAATGCTCTGGCCAAAACGTGATGAATGCCCGCTTTGGCATTGGCCGTAGGAGGGCCTTCGTAAAAAATAAAGTCACGGTTTTTTTGCCGCTGTTTTATGCTTTTTTCGAAAGTCCCATCCTGCTTCCAATATTTGAGTATTTTTTCCTCCAGTTTCGGAAAATTTATTTCCATATCTTATCTTAGAATATCATTTTATCCCATTTTTATCAAAATTAAAAACAGCGCCCTAGCGCTGCTTTGCTTTTTGCACTTCCCTAATAATTCTTTCTACGGCCCTGATTTTGTTCTTGGCGTTTCTAATGGTACTGCCAATAACAAATTTTGTGGCTCCCCTTTCCATTACTTCCTTAGGAGTCATAACATGGGCATGGGTGCCGTGATCTTGATCCCACTCTGGGCGAACCCCGTAGACTATCTTAGTGAAATCACGAAGTTTCGCATGACGGGAAAGAAATTCCAGGTCTCTTACGGAACAATATATGCCGTGGGCCCCTTCTTGCTTTGCCATCAAGGCAAAATCCAGGGTTTTTTCTTCCGGAAAATTGGTGCCATACATATATTTCACGTCATAGGGACTGAGAGAATCAAGCACCGAGCCGACTAAGATCCTGGTAAGCTTGGCGCTTTCAACTGCTCTTCTTATTCCCGGGGGACCGGCGCTGGCGTTAACCACGATATAGCTGATGTCTGTAGAATATAAAGAATAAGCGGTAATGGCCTCCATAATAAAGTCCTCGACCCCGGTGAACTGAAGATCAACAAACAAATTAACGCTGCCCACATTAGCTTTAATCTCATCGATCAAAGATGGTCCGTAACGAAGCAAAAGAGCACCCAGCTTGTATCCCCAAACTTTTCTTCCCAATTCCTTGATGATCTGAATGGCTCCTTCCTTGCCGGCTTTATCCAAAGCCACAATAATCGAATTATCTATCACATAGCATTCTGGCGCTTCTTTCATTTTCGCCTCCTTTTGAAAGAGCTCTTTTTATAATATAAAAAACCTTTGTTTTGTCAAAAGGCTCTTATGTTTTTTACTTACTTGGGGAACAGGGCTACCTTTCAAATCATAATCCAGCTTCTGTTTTTTTATTTCTACCTCCTTATTCAATTGAAAAACAGCTACAGGGCAACTTAACATAAACGGGGTTGAGGGTCAAGAGATTACATCTTTTCCGGAACGGAAATGCCCATTAAAGAAAGGGTGTTTTTGAGAACGATTTGAGCGGCCAAAACCAAACTCAAGCGAGCCCGTGTCAGCTTTTCATTGTCGGAAAGCACTCGGCAGTCTCTGTAAAATTGGTGAAAGGCGGTGGCCAAAGCTAGGGCATATTGAGGGAGGCGCTGCACTTGATAATCTCCGGCTGTATCTTCCACAATTTCCGGAAATCTAATTAATTGCTTAATCAACACCAACTCACTGGGATGGGACAATAAATCGACAGGTGTATATTTCTTGTCCTGTTGAGTTTTTCTAAATTTTCTAAAAATACTAGAGATTCTTGCATGAGCGTATTGAACGTAATATACCGGGTTTTTCTCCGATTGCTCCTTGGCCAGAGACAAATCAATTTCCATATGGGTATTCAGGGATTTTTGCAGATAAAACCATCTGGCTACATCGGGCCCGATCTCATCCACTAATTCTTCCAAAGTTATAATATCTCCTTTTCTCTTGGAAATTTTTTCTTTCCCCTTCAAGGTCACCAGTTGCAGCACTAAAATATCCAAATTACCCTCATATTCCAGCATTTTGGCCGCCGCTTTCATTTTAGAAACGTGAGCCTGGTGGTCCGCTCCCCAAATGTCGATAACTTTTTGAAATCCCCTGTTGAATTTGTCCCGGTGGTAAGCGATATCTGAAAGAAAATAGGTTGGTTCTCCGGATTTTCGGACAATCACCCAATCGCGTTCTGAGCCAAATTGGGAAGTTTTTAGCCACCAAGCCCCTTCTTTTTCATAAACTAAGTTGTTCTTTTTCAGCCAGTTAAAAACTTTCTTAACTTTGCTTTTTTGGTAAATATCCTTTTCTTCGGAAACCCATTTATCAAATTTAATTTTCAGTTTTTTCTCAAGGAAGTCTTTAGTATCCTTTTGTACTACCTGAGCCAATACATAACCGGCTTCCCCGTAAAGATTTTTATTTTTAAATTTTGACTTATAATTTTGAATTTTGAGATTTGACTTTTGAATTCGTGAACGAAGATAAGCATTTAAATAAACGGTGCCTTCGCCAACGGCTGTCTTGCCCAATTCCTGAATCTGTTTACTGCCTTTGGCATCGTTCACAAAATATTCTCTGGTTACCTGGTAGCCTGCTTTTTGCAAGACATTGGAAATAACGTCTCCGGCAAAGGCATTCCGGCCATTGCCAATATGAAGGGGGCCCGTGGGATTGGCAGAAACCGACTCAACGTTTATCTTCCCTTGTTTCTTCAATTGGCCAAATTTGTCTTTTTCTTTTGTTATCTTTTCAACTTGTTTCTGCAAATAATCCTGGGAAAGAAAAAAATTAATAAAGCCCGGCTCCGCCACTTCAACTTTCTCAAAAATACCGGGTTGAAGGTTTAGGATATGAGATCTCAGGGTATCGGCTATTTGCTTTGGAGCCATTTTAAATGTTTTGGCCAACTGCAAAGCGAGATTGATAGAGTAATCTCCATGATTTTCATCTTCGGGACGCTCAACTTCAACTATTTCTGGCACCCTGAAACCCGCCTCTTTTACGGCCTTCCTCACTAATTTTATTATCTCTTGACGAATCATCAATTTAATTTTAACCCGATTCTTGCTAAAATTAAAGTACATTACCATGAAAGTCTTGGCAGAAAATAAAAAAGCCTATTTCAACTACGACATCTTGGAAAGGTTCGAAGCCGGGATGGTTTTAACGGGTCAGGAGGTCAAATCCATCAAATCCGGCAAAATGGCCCTGACAGGTTCTTACGTAGTCCTCAAAAACGAGGAAGTCTTCCTGCTTAACACCACCGTTCCTCCCTACCAGCCCAAAAACGTACCCGCGGAGTACGATCCCACCAGATTGAGAAAATTGTTGTTGAAAAAATCAGAAATCAAATATTTAATCGGGAAATCGCAGCAGAAAGGCTTGACTTTAGTGCCCTTGAGGGTATATACTAAAAAGGGTAAAATTAAGTTAGAATTCGCCTTGGCCAAAGGAAGAAAAAAGCCCGGCAAAAAGGAATTATTGAAAAAACGGGCGATAGACAGAGAAATCGAAAGGGAATTAAAATTGAAGGGGTAACAGAAAGAGGGGGGTGACAGGATTCGACAGTTATTCTTTGCTAAAATCTGCAAGTAAAAGTTCTTAGAATAAATGCCAATTTATTCAAACAACCAGCTTACGCTTTAGCGTAACGCCATCTGAATAGTTGATTCTCGATAGACTATCTCAGGTGTTATATAAATCGAGATGTCCGGTTTCTTTGCCTCGAAGATTCCGGGAAATTAAAGAGGCTGGAAATGCTGAAGTTTTGTCTATTTTATATTCAGTATTTCGAACGGCAAAATAGACTAAGCTTGTAGAATGATTTTAGTAAAATTTCTGGATCCGGGTTCAACTCTCGGCACCTCCACTTACTTTGCAAAAACGAACATTCATCAATAGACAAATAAGGGCAAAAGAAGTCAGAGTCGTAGACGAATCGGGTAACCAGCTGGGAGTATTGACATTGGAAGAGGCGCTCCAAAAAGCTCAGGAGCGTAATTTAGATTTAATTCAGGTTACCAGCAAAGTAGAGCCCCCGGTCTGCAAAATAATGGATTACGGAAAATTCCTCTATCAGCAGAAGAAAAGAGAAAAAGAATCTGCCAAAAAACAAAAAGGCGGAGAATTGAAAGGAATCAGACTGGGATTCAATATGGCTCAGCACGACTTGGAAGTGAAAGCCCGACAGGCGGAAAAATTCTTGAAAGAGGGAAACAAAGTAAAAATTGAACTGCGTCTAAGGGGAAGAGAAAAAGCCCTGGGAGATCACGCCAGAGAAAAAATAAATACGTTCCTAGAAATTCTCCAAAAATTAATTCCTTACAAAGCAGAAAGAGAAATTAAAAGGGAGCCTCGAGGGTTCACAATGATTATTAGCAAGGAATAACACCAATTCACTAATAACGCACGAATGACACTAATATTTAATTCCTAACATTGGTGCCAATTCGTGTATTAGTGTTAGATTTTATGAAAACCAGAAAATCCGTATCCAAAAGATTTAAAATCACCAAAAGCGGTAAAATATTGAGAAGGCCCACGGGACAGGACCATTTTTTGGCTAAAAAGGGAGGTAAAAAAAGAAGGAAAGCTCGCAAATGGGTGGAAGTGTCCAAATCTGAAGCTAAGAAAATTAAGCAACTCCTGAAATATTAATATATGGTGCGCGTTAAAAGAGGCAAAGCTGCTAGAAAAAAGAAAAAACGGCTTTTCAAACAAGCCAAAGGTTTCCGTTGGGGAAGAAAAAGAAGGTTAAAATTAACCAAAGATGCCCTGCGCCACGCTTGGGCTCACGCTTACCGCGGCAGAAAAGAAAAAAAGAGAGAAATGAGAAAACTCTGGCAAACTCAAATTTCCGCTGCCTGCCGCAAGGAAGGTCTTTCTTACAGCAAATTCATCTACGGTTTAAAGAAAAATAAAATCGATCTTGACCGAAAAATATTATCTCAGCTTGCCCAAACCCGTCCTGATATTTTCAAAAAAATAGTGGAAAATGTAAAATGAAAATCTCGGTTTAAAAAAACCGAGATTTTTTAACTTGTATTTTTTCCTTCGAGGCCCGCAAGAATTTTATAAGCATGAGTTCGAATAAACAAACGACACAACCAATTTGCTTTCCAATGTTTCATTTCATTTATTGCTTCTTTAAATTTCCAATTTTCGTATCCCAATCGATAAAGAGCGATTAGGGCGCTGGTTCTGTCTTTTCCATGCCAGCAATGAACGAGTACGGGACAACAATCTCGTTTATCCAAAAGTCTAAAAAAATCTTGTATTCCTTTCGGCTCTGGCCAACGCCGCCATCTTTTTACTGGCAATTTAATCAATTGGATTCCGTTGTTTTGACAGAATTCTTTTTCAGATTCATCAAGATTAGTTCTCAAAACAACAATGGTCTTAATGTTGTATTTCTTTTTAAGATATTCTAGGAACTCTTTGTCCGGCTGACGACTCCGATAAATTCTTCCCGCGCTGACCACACCAAAATTAAACTTTTTTTCCAAACTGTTCATTGCTTGCTCCTTTATTGTGAAAGGTCTACTGGATTAATATAAACCAGTGGAGTAAAACTGTCAATAAAAAACCATTCATAAAAGATGAGTGGTTTTAATCTTTATTTACAGGATAACGATCGGTAAAGCAACCTGCGCAGAAATTTTGAGCCTGTCTTCCCCGAAACCATCCAGTCATGGGCTGGACATTAGCTATAATTCCCCCGCCAGTGGCAGAATGCCTGACATGTCTTATGGCTATTTTCCTTTTTAATTTATCTAAAACGCTTTCTTTTAATATAGTTTTATTTCTTTCAAGTAAGAAACAATATTTTTCTGTGGTTCTCCCCTTTCTCGTGCATCCCTAAGATAGTTTTCACCGGTTTCTCTTCAGGAATTTCTGCCCAAAAGACCTGGTCTGCGGTGCCTATTCCCAAACGAGAAAAAAAGCTTTCCCCCACTAACAAAAACAACACCGGCAAATTCTTGGCCCCGGTGCTGCACTTGTAGAAAGGCAATATAAATATCGGAGGGCACTTCCTTTTTATCTGACCAAATGCCAAATACGCCGCATTTATCTTGTATAACTATCCTCCTCACTAGCTTTTCAAAGAACTGCTTTCTTCTTTTTTATTAAAATTCCTTCTTTTTTAAGTAACGCGATCTTCTTTTTTTGTCCAGCCCTGTAACCACCAATCTCACCGTTAGATTTAATAACCCGATGGCAAGGAATTTTTGGATCTTTATTTTTATTCAAAATATTACCCACCGCTCTAAAGGCCCGGGGACGACCAGCTAATCTTGCCGCCTCTTTGTAGCTCAAAACTTTTCCCAGAGGAATTTTTCGGACCACTTCATAAACCTTCTCCCGAAAACCATGTGTGCGATCTTTATGCCGTGGCATAGTTATTTACACTTTGCTTTGAGATAAAAATTTGCTTTTTTGAGAATTTCTTTGGCATTTTTGAAAGTTAACTGTTCTAAGGCCTTTTCGTACGGAAGCCATTTGAAACCTATATGCTCCCAGGAAATTTTTACCTCTTTTTGTCCAGTTTTGACTAAAAAGAAAGTCACAAATTTTAAAAAGTTTTTGTTGTCCCGTTTGTAAAAATATTTGATGGTCTCTTTAAAACCGGATAAAAATTCAATATCTTTAATCCCGGTCTCCTCAAAAATCTCCCGTCGGGCCGCTTCTTCCGGCTTTTCTCCCTTTTCAATATTGCCTTTGGGAAAATCCCAATGCCCCGCCTCGTAATGAAGAAACAAATAATAAATTTTCTTGTTCTCTCTTCTAAAAATTACGGCGCCGGCCGATTTTTCTATTGGCATAAGACATCCCTGAATAATTGTGACGCATTATCCCGCCATGGCTAATTAATGTGTCACAATTTATTTGAAAAATTTCAATAATTTTTGTAGAGGGTGAACGTTGATGATGTCTTCCTTTTCCGCCCAGCCACGCCTCGCCTGAGCAATGCCAAACTCCATAAAACGCAATTGGTCTTTATGGTGAGAATCAGTATTAATAACCATTTTTACCCCTGCTTCCTTTGCCCTTCTGATATTTTGGTCATTTAAATCTAATCTCTCAGGAAAGGAATTAATTTCCAAAATTGTTCCAGTTTCTCTAGCCACTCTTAAAATTTTATCGAAATCAATTTGATATTCATCCCTCTTTTGAATTAGTCTTCCGGTTGGATGAGAAATTATATCCACATGAGGATTTTTTATTGCTTTAATTATTCTTTCTGTCATTTTTTCTTTGGGCATTTTGAAATTAGAATGAATACCGGCAATTACGAAGTCCAATTTCGCCAGCGCTTCATCTTTGATATCAATCGAACCATCGTTTAAAATATTCGCTTCGCAACCGTGTAATATTTGAAAATTGAAAGTTGAAAATTGAGAATTAAGTTTATCTATCTCCTTTCTTTGTTGGGCCAACTGTCTTTCATTTAAGCCGTGCTCTATTTTTAAAAATTTGGTGTGGTCGGTAATCCCCACATATTCATATCCTCTTTTCTTTGCGGCCCTCGCCAAGTCCTCAATGCTATTCTCGCCCCCATCCCAATCGGAATGACAGTGCAAATCACCTTTGATATCGCCGAGTTCTATGACCTGCGGAAGCTTCCCCCTTAAAGAAGCTTCAACCTCTCCTTGGTTTTCTCTCATTTCGGGAGGTATCCATAACATGCCCAACTTTTTGTACACTTCCTCTTCTGTTTTACCAGCTATCATCTTTTTTCCTTTAAACAGACCATATTCTGAAAGCTTAAATCCCTTTTCTATGGCTATTCTCCTGACGGCAATGTTGTGCTCTTTGGAGCCGGTAAAATACTGGAGGGCAGATCCGTAGCTTTCTTCAGGTAAAACCCTCAAATCAATATCAAAGCCCTCTCTTACCCTAATTGAGGATTTTGTATCTCCCTTTCCCCAAACTTTCACCACTTCGGGTTGGGAAACAAAAAAATCCATCACTTTTTTAGGTTTTTTGGAAATTACCAGAAAATCGGCGTCTCCAATGGTTTCTTTCATGCGTCGGACAGAACCTGCCGTATCCACCCTTGCCACTTCTTTCAGCTCTTGCAGTTTTTGGTGAACAGCCTTAACCCTGGGCAAAATATCTCCCAAAAGAAATCTCCCCTTGCTTCTTTTCAAAAAAGCTATTCCCTCCAAAATGTTTTTCTCGGTGGTTTCGCCGAATCCTTTCAGGGAAGCTATTTTATGGGCTTTGGCGGCCTTTTCCAAATCTGCCAAGTCCCTAATTTCCAACTCTTCGTACAGCTTCTTTGCTTTTTTGGGACCCATGCCCTCGACCGCCGTCAGCTCTTCCATTTTGATGGGAGTCTTTTTTTTGAGTTTTTCGTAGTACTTTATTTTCCCCGTCTTTATATACTCTTCGATTTTCTCGGCCGTGCTTTCCCCAACGCCAGGAATATCCTTCAACGCCTTCAATCCCCCTTCTTGGTAAATTTTGGCTACGTCGTCTTCTAAATCTTCCAAAACAAGAGCCGCCTTGCGGTAAGCCTGGGGTTTAAATTGTACTTCTTCCATTTCCAAAAAATCCGCTATTTCGTAAAAAATGTTGGCGATCTCTTGGTTTTTCATATTAAGCAATTATCTTCACCATAATTTCTCGCTGGCGGGGCTGATTGTCAAAATCGACAAAAATAATCTGCTGCCAGGTGCCTAAAACCAGCTTTCCGCTTTTTACGGGTACTGCCAAAAAAGGCTTCATCAAAGCCGACCTAATATGGGCATAACCGTTGCAATCGCCCCACTTCTTGCAATGCTCGTAATCTTCGTTCATGGGAACCAATTTATCTAATACTCTTTTCAAATCTTCGATCAGCCCATCCTCATACTCAATCGTGGTAATTCCGCAAGTTGACCCCGGGCAGGAAACCAGACAAATGCCATCTTCAACTCCGTCTTTCCTGAGCTGCTCCTGCACTTCTCCGGTAATGTCTATTATGTCGGTAAATCCCTTTGTCTTTACGGTAAACGTCATGAATAATTGTTCCTATCTTTAATAAAATTCTCCAATCTGCGAAAAAGAAAAGTTTTAAGAAGATTCACGCCGAATCTAAAGAATATTACCATGCCTATCAAAGCCAAAAACAGCTCTGCTGCCCTTTGAATCATGGTAAAAGCAGGAGCTAATCCAGAGCCTAATCCTAGGGCTCCGAAAGCAAACATTTGGACAACCTCGTGGGATCCCAAAGCCATGGGGATGGGAATCAATAAAGAGAAATAGTAAAATCCTAAAATTGATAAAGCTGACGAAATGCCAATTTGACTCCCTAAAAACAATATCAAAAGCCAGCACCTCAACCAAGTTACCCCCACCCTAAGAAAGGCAAAAGCAGAAGCTTGCCATAAAACTTTATTTCTCGGTTTAAAAAAATCGAAAATCTCCCTTTCCATCTCTACCGGCTCTTCTGAAATAAATCTTTTTTGGGGGCTAAAAAACTTGATAAAAATCCTGGCGATGCTTTTCCTTTTAAAGCTTTTAAAATAAAAAAAGCCGATGGCAGCGCATAAGAAAAATAAAACCCCGCCTATAATGATGCCAAAATTCCCAGGAGGCAGACCAATTCTAATAAAAAAGAAAATCATGCCGACAATAATAGTAATCAAAAAAGCGGTCATCTCCAAAATCTTATCGATCATTACCGAAGTAATCCCTTTTGACCAAGGAACGGAATATTTTTCTTTCAAAGAGTATCCTCTGAAAATCTCTCCGCCAAAAATGATTATGGGAAACAAATAAATTAAGGAAAAGGAGGAAAGATAAGGGCCCATCAGCTGGCGGCAAGAAAAAGAGTAGCCCTGGCCTTTCAAAATCACTTGCCATTTCCACATGCCAAAAAAAAGCATTAAGGCGGTCAACAGCAAAATGATTATTCCCTGCCAGCCGGTAAACACCAAAAAGGCGTTTTTAATCTGCTGCCAGCCGATAAAATTGAAAATCCAAACCAAAAGGGCGATCCCGACGAATAAAGAAACAAAGAATAAGATGATTTTCTTAAGCATATGAAAAAATCATTCCTCTGCGGCTTTATTTAAATCTTTCAATAACTTTTCCAAGTCCATTTGATGAAGCTTGGCGGCTTCTTCAATGGTTTCGTTTTGAGCCATGGGACAGCCGGCGCAATGCAGCCCGTAATCCATAAAAACAAATACCGTCTTGGGGTATTTTTTAATTATTTCATTAACGGCCATTTCTTTGGTTATCTTGGAACTTTTCTCCATAATAATATTATATCAAAAAAACAAAAACCCCGTAAGGGGTTTTTGCCACAAGAATTTTATTCTTACGATTTACATATGGAGTAAGCCCAAACCGGTAGCCGGATCGTCGCCTGAAGTCCAGATATCTTCAGCTATGCTTTGCAGATAGCTCCTGGTGTCAGCTCCATTCCCCCGCCAAAACTTGGCAGTCAATCCAGATACGCGAGGGGTAGCCATGGAAGTGCCGGAAGCCACGTGATAGCCGCCGTCATTCACCCCCCGGCGGATTAACAAAGGAAAAACTGCTGTCAATTCCAAATCATTAACTTCAGAGTTCGGGCGTTTTTTACGGCATACCCCAGGGCATCGTTATTGAAATAAATATAGATATCCAAGCCTTTTGCCTGCCATTTTTTAATTTTCTCTGCCCACTTCTTTAATTCCTTTTTTGAATAATTGGAGGAATACAAAGTTTTTCCTCCGTGCATCCGGACATAAACGAAATCGCCCGTAACTATTTCTTTGAAGGGCCAATCGGGGGAATTAGTTAAACACAAGGCAATATTCTTTCGTGTTTTTAGCTTTCGGTAAACCTCTCCCGAAAACCAATCGGGGTTGCGAAATTCCAAAACGAACCTGTGTTTGCCGTCTGTCTCTCTTGCCATTTCCATAAACTCATCCAATCTGTCCATATTTTTTTTCCAGTTTGGAGGAAGCTGGAACAAAAAAGGCCCAAGTTTTTCTTCAAGATGCTGAGCCCTCTTTAAAAACTTTTCCCACGCGGTTTTGACCCGATGAAGGTGTTTAATATGGGTAAGATATCTGGAAACTTTCACTGAAAATACAAAGCCTTTGGGCACAGAATCTTTCCAACCAGAAAAGCTCTTGGAAGAAGGCAGCCTATAAAAGGGATAGTTCATTTCTACCGTATTGAAATGCCGAGCATAATATTCCAACTGCTTTTCTTTAGGCAAATCTTTGGGATAAAAAATTCCCTTCTCCCAATGAGAATAGCTAAAACCCGAAGTGCCGATATATACTTTATTTGAAGACTTCCGTTTCAAAGACATAAAAATCAACTGGATTCTTCCTCCAGTAGTCTGGTTGGAAGCCGGCTTTAAGCATCAGATTTTCCAAAAAGGTTTCTAAATCCCAATTGTTTTCTACAGCTACCTGAGGCAAGAAAAGGCCAGAATTCAATCCTGCTACTGCCTGAACGCCGTGCACCCCTAACTGAATTTCCTCCAAGGAATTAATTTTCTTTAAGAGACCTAGGACGGAAACTTCGTATTCTAATTCTGGCAACTCTTCCTTGGTTACGGGTGGGAAACGGGGGTCTTCAAAGGCTGCTGCCAAAGCCATTCGGGAAACTGATTGGTATAAAGGCACGTCGGCAGACACGCACCCCATGCAACCCCTGAGCTTTCCCTTCTTTTTCAATGTGACAAAGACTCCCCGTTTTTCCTTTAATCTCGGAGAGTTTGGCTTAAAATCAGGGACTTGTCCTTTCTCAAGAAAACCCTTAATTGAATTTTTAGCGATAGAAAGCAACTGCTCCATAGCCCACAACTTGCGATTTATCTCCCATCTGCCCTGCGGGTACCCGATCGCCGGAATTTAAGTATTTTAATGTCTTTGCCTTGCCCTTCAAATTCTTGGCAATTTTTATTAAAGTTTTGGTTGAATCTATTGCACAAACATTTAAATTTTCAGTTTGAAGCCTCAAAATATTTTTTAAAGTACTTTCATCAACTTTTTTAGCTTCTTCGTAAGAAAGATAGTGAGACAAATCGGCGGAAGCTATAATCAAAACTCTTTTATTCTTTATATTATCTAAAATAGCTTGAGCAAGCAGTTTCCAGTCCTTGTCTTCTGAACCAAAAATTATAGGTAAAATTTTAAAATCTTTTAAGGTTTTTTGCAAAAAGGGCAGCTGAACTTCAATGGAATGCTCGAACAAATGAGCAGAATCCCTTACTAAAAACCTGTCAGAGACTGCCATAATTTTTCGAGCCAAGTCTTTATCCACCTTCAATTTCCCTAAAGGAGTTTGCCAAAATCCCTCGGGCCAAACGGCAACCCCATCGAATCTTTCATAATGAGAATCGCCCATAATGATTACCGTATCGAACTCTTTTCCTAAAATTGTTTTTATGCCGTAAGCTGCTACAGGTCCCGAAAAAAAATATCCGGCATGAGGCAAAAGCAAGCCAAAAATTTCTCCTTCAATCTTTGGAGACTCAGCTTTAGCTAAAAATCCCTCAATCATTTCCTCTAACTCTTTTTTGTCTCCCGGATAAAACTGTCCGCTAACTGCAGGCAATCTTAATTTTTCTTCCATTTCTTATTCATGCTATCATAATTTAAGTATGATTGAAATAGACGGATCTTATTTGGAAGGCGGCGGCCAAGTGCTCCGCACCGCCTGCGCTTTGTCGGCGGTAACCCAAAAACCCTGCCGAGTTTTTAATATTCGTAAATCGAGGACTAAGCCCGGCTTAATGCCCCAGCATCTTCAGGGGATTCAAGCTTTGTCGGAGCTTTGTTCTGCCCGACTGGAAGGAGCCGAATTGGGCTCCGAGGAAATAAGATTCTATCCAGGGCAAAAATATCGAGGCAAAGCCTCGATCTCCCTTGGAGCCTTCAGGCAACTCGACCGAGTCTCTGTAAAAATTCCAACGGCAGGAAGTATTACCCTGGTTCTGCAAACCCTCATTCCCCCGATTTTTATGTTGCACCACCAGGTGGTGCAACATTCACCGATTAAAATAATCTTCGATGGAGGAGCTACTGACACTTTTTTCTCTCCTACTATTGATCATTTTCGCTATGTCTTTCTAAAAATTTTAGAAAAAATGGGCGGCAAGGTGGCAATAAACATTCAAAAACGAGGCTATTACCCCGAAGGCGGGGCAAAAGTAGAAACAACCATATCACGCTACCAAAGCCATGGCAATGTTAGTGTGAGTAAATTAAAATCAATCGATCTGACTAAAAGAGGGAATTTAAGAAATATTCTGGCAATTTCTGGAGCTTCAGAATCATTGAAAGATAAAAAGGTGGCCGAAAGGCAGCTGCAGGGAGTAAGGGAAGTCTTGGGAAAACTAAAACTGCCCATCGAAGAAAAGGCAGAATATTACCAGACCCAATCTCCGGGCAGTCAAATCTGCCTGGCGGCCGAATTTGAAAATACTGTCATCGGCACAGATAACCTGGGGAAATTAGGGAAAAGGGCAGAAGATATAGGCAAGGAAGCCGCCCTGGAACTGTTAAAAGAACAAAAAACCGAGGCTTGCCTCGACAAACACTTAACTGATCAAATTATCCCCTATCTAGCTCTGGCTCCCGGAAAATCCCGCGTAACAGTTTCTGAAATAACTCCTCACTGCAAAACCAATATTTGGGTAGTTGAAAAATTCCTGGAGGGAAAGTTCGAAATAAAAGAAAATTTAATTACCTGGTCTCCCAAGAGTACTTGAAATAACGACCGTGGTTGCGATTTCAAGTATTTAACAAGTTAGATGAAAAAGGCCGATTACCTTTTCCGGTTTGCCTTCCTCTTCTTCTGAATCTTCCTTTCTGATATTGAAGGTTTTGGCGGCGGAGTCGGTCAGGTCTGTAATTAGTTTTATGCCTTTTTCTTTTATGAAATCCCGGGCTTTTTCCGTTACTTTAACCATACCCGATTCTCCTGTACCAATGATTATTACTTCCGGATTTTGTTCAACCGCCCTTTTCACATCTTCGACGCCAATTATATGGGATTCTCCGCGCCACCAATCTAAAACTTCCCCGGTCCAGCGGACTTCCACATCATGAGCGTAGGTTTTACCATCAATGGTAATAGAACCGAACTTGTATTCTTCGATCATAATTTTTAACCACTAACGGCTAGTGGCTAAAGCAGTGTTTTTTGCCTCGAAGCCCTTTTTTGTTCTCCTTTGGAAAAAATCCTGATTTTGCCGTAAACACCGTCATAACCGGGTTCGGCAAAAATTTTTCCTTCCCTCACCCTTATCACTCCTTCTGTAATTTCCGGCAAAGTTGCAGCTTCCAACTCTGACCTGGAAATATCCAGCAAAATCTTGAACTCTGAGCCGAATTTTTCAATTAAATTCTTGTATTCTTTCTCAACTTGCTTGGTTCCCGCAGTCACTCCCAAGCTCTCAGCGATTATTTCTTCCAAAGGAACCAAGCTCTTAAAAGGAATGGCGTCTTGAGGTTTAAAACCCTCGGGGCGGTCGGCCAATTCTTCAACTCTATTTAAAACACCGATTGTTAATGGCCGGCCACAGCTTGGGCAAATATTCCCATATTTTTTTGATTCTTGAGGAGACAAACTAATTTGGCAATTACGATGACCGTCATAATGATATTTTCCTTCTTGGGGGAAAAATTCCACCGTATAAAGAAAGTTTTGGGGGTCTTTTGTCTTGATAGCGGTGGCTATGGAAGAATAGCTTAAAAACGGCAAGTCAAAAACGTTAGCTTCTCTGCCTATCTTGGAAGGAGAATGGCTGTCGCTGTTGGAAATCAAAGACAATCTCCTGCCGTCGGGTATTCGCCAAAGCATAGAAGGGTCTGCGGAAAGGCCCGTCTCTCCGGCAAAAATATATTTGGCATAGTCTTCAAAACATTTTTCCAGCGAATTGAAACCCGAACGCGATCCGAAAAGGGAAAACCAAGGGGTCATCAAATGGGCGGGAACAATCAAACAGTCTTCAGAAATTCCCAGCACGATCTTAACCAATTCTTTAGCATCCAAGCCCAGAATGGGCCGGCCGTCGGCCTTCAAATTACCAATCCAGCCCAAATGGGCATTGATTTTCTCTGCCACCTCAAAAGAAGGTGCAAAAACAATAATATGAATTTTCCTAATTTTGTTATTTTTTGAGTAAACGCAGCTGATTTCGGTGGTTAAAATAAATCTTGTTTTATCATCTCCGCTCTTTATTTTAAATAAACCGGGTTCTGCCGGCTCCAGTTTTTCTTTTAAATTTTCAAACCACTCTGGATGGGTAAAATCGCCGGTACCCAAAACCTTAACGCCTTTGATCTTGGCCCACTTATCCAAGTTTTCCAAATCCATATCCTTTGAGGTCGCCCGGGAATATTTGCTGTGAATATGAAAATCAGCAATAAAGCGCATACCACCTTATTTTACAATAAAATAATAAAATATTTCAAAAAAAATGCCCAAAATGAAAAAAACGGGCAGGATGTAAAACAGACGGTTCATTTTCCGGTTCAATCTTTTTTTCAGGAATTCCCGGTAAAGAAAAACAATTATTATACCCATGAAACCGACGGCCACGGCCCCGGTCAAGCTAATAACGTCAATGAAAGCTCGGAAGCCCGCCAGAAACAGGAAAAGCGGCAGAAAACAAGCGACAAACCAAGAAAGATGGGAAGATAAATGAAAATCGTACCAAAAAACCTTTTTTAAGGTTAATCCCAGGGTTAAAAATGAAGTAAAGCAGGTAATGATTCCGAAAAGAAATCCCAATCGAATAATGCCATCACCCAGCACATAAGCCAAGCCGGAGATCGCTTCCTTTGAAGTATTGAGGCCGGAAGCCCCCAAAATTACATAGATGAAAACAAGATAGGTAAGGGCAGCAAGTAAAATTCCAGAAATTATGGTTCGCTTTAATGCCCGGCGGTCCCCCCCTAGTATTTCCTTTGTTTCCGGAACCATGTTAATGCCCCAGAGGGAAAAAAGCACTACTCCGTAAGGAATGGTAAGGAACTTCAAATCAACATTCTTAAAATTCTCAACATTAATGAAGGGAAATGCTTTTACGGAAAAAATGACTAAAATTCCCAAAAAAAGAAGTAAAAGCAAAAACTCAATCAAAGATATGCTCTTGATTCCCCGGAAGATAAAAAATGTTCCCAAGGCCCAGAAAAAAAGAGTGTACGCCAAAGCGCTACCGCCAAAGTAAGGAGAAAAAAAAGAAGTCAAAAACCTGCCTCCGACAATCAAATAAGCGAGGATGGCTCCGGTTAGTCCCAGGCTTGTAATTAAAAAAGTAAAATTTTTCCACCGTTTGCCCATGTATTCCTCCACCGCCCCAGGCAGTCTATGCAAAGCCTTGCATCCCAGAGAAACCTCCCCGTACATCAAATGAATGGCAATGGCTACTCCAACCAAAAATAAAAAATACAAAACTACCACCCAAAAACCGGCTTTTAAAGCGACGTAGGGAAGACCGAATATTCCCACCCCGATAATGGTGCCCGCAAATACAGATAATGCTTTTAAAAATTTCATCATAATGGCACTATTCCATAATTAAAGGGTCTTTTTTTATCATGCCGGTCAAAACAAAAGGAAAGATTAGGGTAGTAAGCAAAGCTGTAACAATTATAGCAGAATAAATATCGGTGGGCAGCAAGCCGATTTTAAAACCGATAAAGGCTATAGCTAGCCCCACGGCTCCCCTGCTATTCATCCCCCACCCTATCAAATAAAGCTTTTTAAAGCTCAAGTGGAGGAATGGTTTAGTCAAAAGAGTTCCTCCGATTTTTCCCAAAATGGCGATCAGAACAATCAGCAATAAAATAAAAGGGCTGACAGCCAGCGAAGGAAAGCTAAAATCAATGCCCATCGCCACAAAGAAAAAAGGAACGACAAAAAATAACAGGAATTTTTCCAGATATTTGACCTTGGCCATCTTTCTGCCTACCGCTTTATGAACCAAAATGCCGGCAAAAAAGGCAACAATGGCAGCCAAAAGAAGAAATAATTCGTCAAACTTGAAGCTCCCAGCGAAAAAATAGCTGATGAAAAATAGGGAAGATATTCCCAGAATATCGTCAATAATGCCGGCTCCTATCATCAGGGAGCCGACTTTTGTTTTCAACTTCTTAATTCCCAGCAGCACCCTAGCCTTGGTGGCTTCGGCAGTAACGCTTATACAAACCCCCACCAAAAGGGCGGTTGAAAAAGGAAAACCTAACAAAGTAAAAGCCAAAAAACCTAAAATGAAAGGAAGGGCGGCGGCAAAAGAAGCTACCAAAGCAGCCTCTTTTTTCTCCTGATAGAGCATACTCCAGGAAATCTCCAGCCCGGCCAGAAACATTAGACAGATTAATCCTGCCTCTCCTATTTTCTTAATAAAGTCAACATTGGGCCCCAAAAAAATCTCCCGCAAAAATGGAGTCCCGATTGTCACTCCCAATATAATCAAAGCTACCACCGCTGGCTGGCGAAGTTTTTGGGCAAAAAAAGTAGCCAATAAAGAAGCTCCTATTATAAAAGCTAAACTGAAAATAAGGGACATAAGCTATAAAAGATTAAAAAGCTTGCCAATGAAAAAGGCGTAGAAGAGAAGATAGATGGCCCCTTCCCACCTGTGTATTCTTTGGGAAATACCAGAAATAACAAAAAATAAAGTGGCAGCAACAAAAACGCCCAAAGCCAGCAACTTGGTCTCTTCTTCCAACACCAAATCAGAAATCAAAGCCGGGATTCCCACCACCACTAAGATATTGAAAATATTGGAACCTAAGGCATTTCCCACCGCTAGTTCATATTTGCGCCGTCTGGCAGCTTGAACTGAAACTACCAGTTCCGGCAAAGAAGTGCCTACAGCAATGGCGGTAATAGCTACCACCGCCGGGACAATTTTCAAAATTTCAGAAATTCTTAAAGTGGATTCAATGATATAATGAGCTCCAAAATACAAAGCCAAACTGCCCAAAGTCAAAAACAAAATAATTTTCCAGTTGAATTTTGGCTTGCTTTTGAGGTTTTCTTCCTCTATTGACCGTAAATGCCTTTTCTCTCTAGCGGAAAGAATGGAAACTTCTTGAGATTCTTCTTTTCCTGCTCTTTGGGTGACAGAGTAAAAGAAATAAATAAAAAAGGCCACTAAAAGCAAAATGGCCTCCTGCCAGGAAATTTGACCGTCCCAGGCTGTTCCCAGAAATAAAAAAGAGGCTACCAGTAGCAGGGGAAGATCAATGTCAATCAAACTTCTGGAAATAATCAATTTTCCAGCAAACAAAGCGGAAACCCCCAAAACTAAAAGAATGTTGGCAATATTGGAACCTATGGCATTGGCTGTCACTATCTCCGTGGCTCCCTTCAAAACAGCAGAAATTCCTGTCACCAATTCCGGCAAGGAAGTCCCCAAGGCCACAATAGTCACGCCGACAATAAAGGGAGACAGCCCCATAATCAAACCCAGCTTTTCTGAACTCTCTACGAACCAATCGGCTCCCTTAACCAAAAAAAATAAAGAGATGATAAAAACACCTATCCAAAATAAAAGCTCCATATGGCTACTTTATTAATTTTATTCCCAGGCTGGCAACCTGGGCTCCGCCAAAAATTAAAATTCCGGCAAAAATAGACCAAGCGATCAGGTTCAAAAGACCGACGATGGATTCAGTGGGCAACACTCCCTTCAATTGCTGTTGGACCACTTCTTCTATGGTGCCGGCCGAAACGCTTTCCTTTTCTACGATGCTAAAAATTTCCGGCACCTGGGTTTTAGCCGAAAATATGCCGTAAGAAGAATAAAGAGCGTAAAAAATAATAATCAATCCCAGAAAAAGAAGAATCCAGCCTATGATTTTTTTCATAAAACTCATTATTTTAACTCCTTATAAAATGAGGATTTCTTAATAATTATTTTGTAAATATTTTCAATAAAGTCACCGCCAGCGTAGCCGATAATAAAAGCCAAAGCCGGAGTAAAGTTGCCCAAAAGCTGAAAGCCAATTTCTTTTATAGCTATCGCCGCCACCAGGCCGATTACTCCGGAAATGAACATCATTCCTAAAAAATAGTAAGGCCTGAATTTCACCTCTTTGTAGGAAAAGAAATATTTAACGAAACCCACCAACCCTCTTAAAATGCCTCCGCCGAAAGCTGCAATAAGAATTGAAATCATTATTCCTCTGATTTAGACTTAAAAAATTTCTCTTCTATCAGCCTCAAACCGGCCAAAATGCCGATAGCCAAAAAGGTTATAAAAACAGCGGGGAAATAAAGTTTGGCGCCGACCGCCAACCCAATTCCGGCTACCACCCAAAGGCCGGCGGCCGTAGTTAGTCCCTCCACATAAAAATGCCGACGGATGATCAAACCGCCCCCTATAAAACCAATGCCCAGAGCTACAGCCTGGACCACTCTAAGCGGATCACCGCTAAAAACTGAAGAAAAACTAATAATGGTAAAGGTAGCGGCTCCCAAAGCAACTAAAGCATAAGTTCTCAACCCTGCTCCCTTTTTTTTATATTCTCTTTCTAAGCCAAGCAATCCGCCTAAAACGGCGGCCAAGACCAATTGGAAAAATAATTCCATTTTAAACTTTATAAACTTTGTATCCTTCCCGAACCTTTTGATTAACCTTCAAACCGACAGAGTCGCCTTTCTTAGCTGTTTCCACTTTCTGATGTTCCACCTCCATGGAGTCGACGTTTTGGTTAAAGTCTGTCTCTCCGCCGACTATCCTGATGGTATCTCCCAATTTCAGGGTATCGGAAAGCTCAATAACAGCAACTCCGATGTTGCCGAAATAATGGGTGATTTTACCTATTAATTTGCCTTCGATTTCTTCAGTCATACGCACCATAATCACTTCGCTCCACTCAAATTAATTAATTATTAATCTGAGAGGTTGCTTCGTGATTTATTGCTTTTCTCCGAAAATTAAAAATTTTTGGAGGCCTTATTAAACTTTATTTTTACTTGCGACCTTTGTGATTTTTATCTTTTCTAATTTCTTTAATTAATTTTTGAACTAACCTCTTTGGGTCGGTGTCATAAACAATGGGTCCTCTTTTTTTATGAGGCCGCCTGGTGATAGTCTGGATGAGGTCAGCCGTTCCCCCCGAACCCAATAAAACTCCAATGGGTCTCCTGTCTTCGTAGGCGATGGTAAACTCATTGAGGGTGCCCATTCTGCCGCAAATTACAATGACCCCGTCTGCCGCTCTGGTCAAAAGAAGATTTCTGCCCGCATAGTCAAAACCGGTGTAAATCATTACGTCAAACGCGTCGGTGGGGAGTTTGTAGACTTTTTTGTGCTCTTTTTCGGAAACCGCCGGAGAAAAACCAATGCTGATGCCTCCTGCTTTGTTGGCCGCCCGGGCAGCGTAGTAAGGACAACCAGTAGTGGCGCCCGTAAGCAAAACGCATTTCTGTTT
>CAZALP010000005.1:2733-25834 GCA_964486395.1 uncultured Candidatus Saccharibacteria bacterium | reverse complement strand
CTTTGGTGG
This sequence comes from uncultured Candidatus Saccharibacteria bacterium, assembly GCA_964486395.1. Taxonomy (GTDB): domain Bacteria; phylum Patescibacteriota; class Minisyncoccia; order Minisyncoccales; family MHMH01; genus CAYYJV01. The sequence continues at coordinate 25,825 of CAZALP010000005.1, read as the reverse complement.
ACCGTATCAGATTTGAACTGATGACCTCCACTTTGCAAAAGTGGCGCTCTACCAACTGAGCTAACGGCCCGCGCGCCATAATCACTTCGCTTCACCTTTTGGCGATTCCGAGAGGTCACTCTGTGATTTGTCGCTTTTCTCCGAATCGCTTTGCGATTCGGAGACCTCGTCTTTTTTAAGTTCTTCCTTGGGTTTTTCCTCTGTCTTGGGCGCCTCTTCTGACTTCTTTTCTTCCTTTTTAGATTCTGCCTTGGGTTCTTCCCGCTCGGTTTTTGCTGGGTGAGACTCCTCCCCCGAGGAGGCGGCTTCCTTAAGTTTGGCTTTCTTATGCACTGCAATTTTGGAACCCTGCAAAACCTTCTCCTCTACCAGCAAATTATATACGGTATGGGAAAGCTGAGCGCCTTTTGACAGCCAATATTGAATTCTGTCTTTCTTCAAAAGCTTCTCCTTGGTTAAAGGATTGTAAAACCCCACTTGTTCCACAAAACGGCCGCCTCGAGGCGGGTTTTCTTTTCTGGTTACCACTATCTTGAAAGAAGGCTGATTCTTTTTTCCTATACGCAATAAACGGATTACCAACATAAGCGCATTATATCACTACCAATTTTTAATTTCAAGAGCCCGCCTTGCGGCTTCTTCTTCCGCTTCCTGCTTAGAAGAACCTTCGCCCTCTGACACCAATTCGTCTTTCAAAAACACTCCCATGACGAAATGCTTGGCGTGGTCCGGGCCCCATTCCTTCAGCACCTTATAGGCAGGAGTGATGCCGACGATTTCCTGAGATTTTTCCTGAAAAAGGGACTTGGCGTCTTTGAATAAACGTCCTTCTATAATCCGGGGCAATTCTTTGATGACTTCTTTTTCAATAAATTTGTTGCAAGCTTTGTATCCCTGGTCGAGGTACAAGCTTCCCACAAAAGCTTCAAAGGTATTGGCTAAGATATACTGGCGGGCTTTTCCCGTTTCCTTCGCTTCTCCCCGGGAAAGCAAAAGGAAATCGTTAAAGCCGAGGCTTTGGGAAATCTCAGCCAGTATTTTGGCATTAACCAAAGCCGCTCGCCAATTGGTCAACTCGCCTTCCGGCTTTTTAGGATATTTTTTAAACAAATATTCTGTCACTGCCAATTCCAAAACCGCATCTCCCAAAAATTCCAGCCTTTCGTTATGATGAAGACGGAAATTAGGGTTTTCATTGATGTAAGATCTGTGAACAAAAGCCTGGGTCAGCAGATTTTTGTTTTTGAATTTAATCTTCAACTTTCTCTCTAGAATTGAAAAGTTTTTCATTTTTGTTCTATTTCTTTGTAAACCGTGCCCAAGACTCCGTTAATAAACTTTCCGGAAGACTCTCCTCCAAAGGATTTAGCTAGTTCAATAGCCTCATTAATGGCTACTTTGGGGGGGACTTCCTCTTTTTTGCTGTAAAGCAGTTCATAAAGGCCTATTCTCAGCACGTTTCTGTCGACAATGGTAATTTGCTCCAGGGGCCACTCGGGAGCTGCTTTTTCGATGATTTTGTCAATCTGGGGCAAGTGCTCTTTCACTCCCCTCACCAGCTGCCAAACAAAAGCAGGGTCTTCTAGGCCTGGTCCGTATTCTTTAATGTTTTTTTCCACAATCTTATCCAAAAACTCCGGCTTTTTGCCGTTAAAATCCCATTCGTACAAAGACTGCATGGCAATGGATCTTGATAAATGACGCGATGCCATAATAAATACCAAATGATCAATGATAAATTTTAAATGAATTTTAAATGCTTAAATGTTTAAGCATTCAGTCATTGAAAATTGATTGAAGGTTGAAAATTTAAAATTGATAATTACTTTTTGCTCATTTCTTCCCAGCTCATTCCCCCTTCGGGCTTTTTGGCTTCTTTTTTCTCTGCCGCTTCTTTTTGCTTCATTTCTTTTTCTTTTTTCTTTCTCTCTTTCTTGGTTAGCTTTTTCATCACGTCCAAAACTTCAGCTCCCTTATAGTAGCCACAATTCTGACAAACCGTATGGGGCAAAACAGGCTTTTTGCATTTCGGGCACAAAGTCAAAAAAGGCCTTTTTAAGTAAAGGTGCGATCTTCTTTGTCCTTGTCGAGATTTAGTTTTACGCTGTTTTGGAACTGCCATAATGAAAGCTTTTTCTATGTATATCACATCTGCCGTATTTTTTCAACATTTTGAGGTGGAATGGAGTCCCATACCCCTTATGTCTGTCAAAGCCGTATCGGGGATATTTTTTGTGGTATTTTTTCATTATATTGTCGCGGTAAACTTTGGCGATAATTGAAGCTGCCGTGCAAGAAAATATTTTTTCATCGGCTTTGACAATTGACCTTTGGGGGATGGGTAAATCTAATTTCATTTTTCCATCCAAAATTAAAAAACCGGGCCTACATGAAATTCCGCGATTGCGTAAATTTATGACTGCTTTTTTCATGGCGAGTTTGGTGGCTTCAAGAATGTTTATCTTATCAATCACCTTTTCCGAAACTCGACCAATCCCCCATTCAATGCCGGGATGACGGATCAGTATTTTGTAAAATTCTTCCCGCTTTTTAGGCGTCAACTTTTTTGAATCTTTAATGCCTGGAAGAACGCTTCTCCGATCTGCTACTACAGCGCAAGCCACTACCGGTCCCGCCAAAGGTCCTCGTCCTGCCTCGTCCAGCCCGGCCGTTATGTGCTGTGCGAGAACAGCGGGTGAACAATGGGCTTTTTTGCTTTTCTTGCTCATTCTCCATTTTAACATAAAAAAAGCGACCAATCATCCGCTTTTTCTTATTGCTGTTTTTAATATGAAAATATTTCTTGGAAATCTCACCGGCTACATAAACTCCGAGTATTTCAATTTACTAGTAGGTTCAAGCTTGACGAATGGGGAAAATCTGATATTAATAAAGTGTACTTTAAAATATGCGCCATGGAGGAGGTTTGGAATGAATTTCTTCAATCATTTAATACAGAAACTCTTATCTTTGCTGACCGTCTGGGGGTTACTATTTTTGGGAACAGCGCCCATTCACGAATGGGGCCACGTCATGATGACTCACTACCTAGGAGGCGAAGCTTATGTCACCTATTCGCCCGGATACATGGCCACCGGAGGCTTTACCCACTTTATTGTTATACCGGAACACGGCCTGTGGTGGGTATATTTTGCCGGAGGTCTGACAGTGTTTCTGGGCTATATGATTTTATGGTTTTGGGCTTGGAAATCAAAAACGTTCGACGATATGTACATTGAAATCCCAGCCCTAACTATAGCTCTCTGGCAGATTTCCTACGCTTTCATTGAAGCTTACATTTATCCCCACAACCAAGAACTGTTTCATCAGGTAGTGGCTTATCCTCCGATATTTGGCCTGGTGGCCGGATTAGGAATAGAATTCAAGAAATTGCTTCAATGGCTAACTACAAAAGAAGACATCGTTAGAAAAAAACTTTATTGGTAAAAAAAAGGCAGAGTCTTTACTCCGCCTTTTAAAATGATATAATGATATAATTTATGCTCCCGAAGTTCACCCACCTACACGTTCACTCCCATTATTCACTGCTCGACGGTTTGCCAAAAATCGACGAGCTTTTAAATTATGTAAAGGAATTGGGCATGGACTCTGTCGCCCTGACAGATCACGGGGTCTTGTACGGCGCCGTGGAGTTCTTCAAGAAAGCGAAGGAAAAAGGAATAAAACCAATCATCGGCTCGGAGGTTTACGTGGCCCTGGAATCGAGGCTGCAGCAAAGGCCCAACATCGACGACAAAAGATACCACCTGGTGCTTTTGGTCAAAAACGAAGAAGGCTACAAAAATCTGGTAAAATTGATTACCCGAGCCCACCTGGAGGGATTCTACTACAAGCCGAGGGTAGACGAAGAGCTCTTGGAAAAACATTCCCGGGGCCTGATTGCTCTTTCTGCCTGCCTGCAGGGAAAAATTCCCCAATTAATTTTGGCTAAGAAACTGAAAGAAGCGGAAACCACAGCTCTGAAATACCAAAAGATTTTCGGCAAAGAAAACTTCTACCTGGAGCTGCAACACCATCCTCACCTCAAGGAGCAAAAAAAAGTAAACGAAGCCTTAATCTATTTGTCAAAAAAACTGCAAATACCCCTGGTCTGTACAAACGACGTGCACTACCTTAAGCCGGAGGACTCAGAAGCCCAAGATGTTTTGATGCTGATTAACACCGGAGCAAACCCCAATGATCCCGAAAGAATCACCATGAAAGAAGACGACTTTTCCCTGAGAAAACCTGAGGAAATGGCAGAGGCCTTCAAAGACGTGCCGGAAGCCGTAGAAAACACCTTGAAAATCGCCAACGAGTGCAATTTCCAATTTGAATTGGGAAACATAAAACTCCCCTATTTCGAAGTGCCGGACGGCAAATCCCCCGACGATTACTTAAAAGAACTCTGCCATCAAAAGCTGAAAAATCGCTATCCAAAACCCAAAAAGGAAGTCTTGGACAGGCTGGAATACGAGCTATCCGTGATAAAACAAATGGGATTTGCCCCCTACTTTCTTATCGTCCAGGATTTCGTCAACTGGGCCAAAGAAAACAGAATTGTGGTCGGTCCTGGCCGCGGAAGCGCCAGCGGCTCCCTGGTTTCCTACGTCCTTCATATTACCAACGTAGATCCCCTGAAATACAATCTTCTTTTTGAGCGCTTTCTGAATCCCGACAGAGTCGCCATGCCGGATATCGATTTGGACTTTACCGACAGAAGAAGAGATGAAGTGATAGAATATGTAGCCCAAAAATACGGCAGAGACAAAGTAGCCCAAATCATTACCTTCGGAACCATGGCAGCGAGAGTCGTAATTAGAGACGTGGGCAGAGCTCTAGGATATACATATACCTACTGCGACCAGCTTGCCAAAATGATTCCTTTCGGTTTTACTCTGAACGAAACCCTTGAAAAAATTAAAGAGTTTAAAGACGCCTATCAGCAGGACGACCAGGCCAGACGCCTGATTGACCTGGCGAAAAAACTGGAAGGAGTGGCCCGCCATGCCTCCACTCACGCCTGCGGAGTAGTGATTTCCAGGGATTCCCTGGAAAACATGGTTCCCCTCCAATACCCGACCCAAAATGAAAACACTATCGTCACCCAATACGAAATGCACGCCATCGAAGATTTAGGGCTTCTGAAAATGGATTTTTTGGGATTAAAAAACTTGACTATCATCGAAGATACCCTGGCCAGAATATACAAAGTGCACGGAAAATCCATAGATATCCACCAAATTCCATCGGGCGACAAAAAAACCTTCAAGCTTTTGCAGGAAAAACAGACTACCGCCGTCTTCCAATTGGAATCTGACGGTATGAAAAGATATTTGAAACAATTGAAGCCCACGGAATTTGAAGACATAATCGCCATGGTTGCCCTCTACAGGCCCGGCCCTCTGCAGCTTATCCCCGAGTACATTGCCAGAAAACACAAGAAAAAGAAAGTGGAATACCTTCATCCAAAGTTGGAGCCCATTTTGAAAAATACCTACGGCCTGCCCGTCTACCAGGAACAAATTATGCAAATTGCCAGGAGTTTAGCCGGATTCACCATGGCTGAAGCCGACGTTTTGAGAAAAGCCATCGGCAAAAAAATCAAAAAGCTCCTGATGGAACAAAAAGACAAATTCATTCAAGGCTGCGTCAAAAACGGAATCGACAATAAAATAGCCCAAAAAATTTGGGCCTGGATAGAACCCAACGCTAGGTATTCATTCAACAGGTCGCATGGGGCTTCCTACGCCACCATTGCCTATCAAACCGCCTATCTGAAAGCCCACTACCCTGCAGAATTTATGTCCGCTGTTCTGACTTCGGAAAAGGCGGACGTGGAAAGAATTTCCCTCCTGATTGGTGAATGCAAAAAAATGGGCTTGGAGGTCTTGCCCCCCGACATTAATGAAAGCTTCAGAAACTTCAGCGTGGTGAAAGATAAAAACCAAATACGCTTCGGGCTTTTGGCCATCAAGAACGTGGGCCACAACGTGGTAGATGAAATCCTGCAGGAAAGGAAAGAAAAAGGACCTTACACTTCAATCGACGATTTCATTTCCAGGGTCAATCCTAAAGTATTAAACAAAAGATCCTTGGAAAGCCTGATTAAAGCCGGGGTTTTCGATAAGTTGGCAGAAAGAAACCAGCTCTTAACCAATCTGGAAAAACTCTTGGAGAGAGCCAGAGAAACCCAAAAAAACAAAACCAATGGTCAGCGGGGTCTTTTTGACGGCATGAAACTAACTTCCAGCGTGTCCATCATGGCTTCGGCTCCTCCTTCTTCGGAAACGGAAAAGCTAAAATGGGAAAAAGAACTCCTGGGGCTTTATGTTTCCGGCCACCCCCTCAAAAAATATGAGAAAATAATGGCTAAAAAATCCCTGCCCATATCGCAGGTTAACCCAGACCTCGAAGGCAAAACGGTCAGGATAGGAGGAGTGGTATCCAGCATCAAAAAAATAATCACCAAAAAAGGACAGCCCATGCTGTTTGTTAATTTGGAAGACCAAACGGATAAAATAGAACTGGTGGTATTCCCCAACGTAATAGAAAGCTACCCCACCCTCTTTCAAGAAAACAAAGTGGTTTTTGTCTCGGGGAGAGTCGACCTCAGGGACAATGTGCCCAAAATAATTTGCAATACCATTGAAGAAATATTAGAACAATGAGTTTAAATTTAGACCAGCACCAAGAAAACATTAAAAGAGAGCTGGATTACCGACTGGAAGACTTCAAAAACAGAATGCGGAACAAAATTCGCCAGGAATTTGAAGAAATCAAAAGAGAAACGCAGCAAGAAATGGAAAAACTCAAAAACGAAATGAAGCAACAGAAATAATAATGATCGATTTCTGAAGATATTGTTGTCTGTCTTAATAATTATACGTACGTATTTTTATTAAAACTGTTACCCTTTCGGTACCTAAACTAGATAAGCCCGCCGAGCTTTAAAGCCTGGCGGGCTTTATTTTGATTTGATTGATTTGAACGGAACTAATCGAATTGCCAGACCCTTGCCCCCTTGACCAACTTCTTAGGGCCAGGAATACCAGAAGGACTGGCGCTCCGGCAGCTGAGGGCTTTATTATATTGCTCCCGGTCCAGGGCTTTATCCTGGATTTCTTTGACTTTCGCCACCCGCGAAAGACGAGCGCATTTGGTAGAACAAGACGACACTTTCTCACCTCCTTCTTTTTTGATTGTATATTTCCATAATAGCATACTATATATATTTGTCAAGAGGCATTGACGGATTTGTATGGCGGATAAATTCTGGTATAATGGAAATTGATGGCAAATATTGAAACTGTCAGACATTCCTTAGCCCATATTTTGGCCTATGCGGTCCAGGAGTTATATCCCGGGACCAAATTTGGCATGGGACCGGCTATCGAAAACGGCTTTTATTATGACTTCGACCTCCCTTATCCCCTGTCTCCGGAAGACCTGCCCAAAATTGAAAAGAAGATGAAAGAACTCTTAAAACAAAATGTTAAATTTACGAAGAAAAAATTAACGAAGAATGACATTGTTAATTTATTCAAAAACCAGCCCTACAAGCTGGAACTTATTGACGAAATGCCAGAAAAACAAGTTTCCGTCTATCAAAGCGGTAAATTTACCGATTTGTGCAAAGGACCGCACGTAAAATCCACAAAAGAAATTCCCGACGCTTTCAAGCTGCAAAGGATTGCCGGCGCCTACTGGCGAGGGTCTGAAAAGAACAAAATGCTTTCTAGAATCTACGGAGTAGCTTTTCAAACAAAAAAAGAACTGGATGATTACCTCCACCGGCAGAAAGAAGCAGAGAAAAGAGACCATCGCCATTTGGGCAAAAAGCTGGATTTGTTCAGCTTTGACGAAGAAGTGGGAGCCGGACTTCCTTTGTGGCATCCCCGGGGAACGGTTTTGCGCAAAATCATCGAGGATTTCCTGCGTCAAAAACTGACTCTCCAGGGCTACCAATGGATCGTCAGCCCCCACATAGGAAAACTCGACCTCTGGAAAAGCTCCGGGCACTGGGACCTTTACAGAGACAATATGTATTCTCCCATCGATATTGAAAATGAAAAATATCTCATAAAGCCGATGAACTGCCCTTTTCACGTAAAGGTGTTTCAGTCCAAAATCCAAAGCTACAAAAACTTACCCGTCAAATACGCCGAACTCGCCACGGTTTACCGTTACGAAAGGTCGGGCGTCCTTCACGGTCTGACCAGGGTCAGAGGCTTTACCCAAGATGACGCTCACATTTGGTGCACACCAGACCAAATATCCGAAGAAACAACCAAGCTTTTAAGAGAGGGGCTGAAAATATTAAAAACTTTCGGCTTCAATGATTTCAACATTTATCTTTCTACCCGGCCTAAAAAATACGCCGGCACGGAAAAAGGCTGGCAGAAAGCAACCAACATTCTTAAATACGTACTAAAACAGCTTAAGTTAAAATACCAGGTTGATCCCGGCGGGGGCGTTTTTTACGGTCCCAAAATTGACATTAAAATCAAAGACAGCCTGGGGCGGGAATGGCAATGCACCACCATCCAGATTGATTTCAATCTGCCCGAAAGACTTAACATAACTTACGTGGACCAAAAGGGCAAAAAACAAAGGCCTTATATGCTCCACCGAGCTTTAATAGGTTCGCTGGAAAGATTTATCGGGGTGCTCTTGGAGCACTACGCTGGAGCTTTACCACTATGGCTTTCCCCAGTACAAGTCTGGATAATACCTATCGGCTCCGGTCATAAAAAATACGCCCAAAAAGTAGCCAAAGAAGCATCTCGAGCCGGGCTAAGAACAGAGATTAAAAACGAGAATGAAACTGTTTCCAAAAAAGTTAGAGAGGGCGAGCTTCAAAAAATCCCCTACCTTTTAGTTGTAGGCGATAAAGAAATGAAACAAAAATCGGTCAGAGTCAGAAAAAGAAGCAAGGGAGATGTAGGCAACATAAAATTGAGCAAATTTCTGGAAAAAGTTAAAATAGAGGTAGAAAAAAAGAAATGAATTTATCCAAATCTGCCAAAAATTTAATCTTCAGATACCAAGCTTGGTTTCAGTCTCTCCAGCCCAGAGAGGATATAATAAAAATTCATGTTGATGAAGTAGCCAGCAAAGTGGCTTCCTTTTACGAAAAAGTAAGGGAAATAATTGATTGGCGGGAAGAACACCTTTTAAGAAAAACGGCCGTTAAAAGGGTTCTAAAGAGACGGATGTTCAGAAAAAAAGAGGGAGAAGCAATCGCCGAACCCCTGATACACGAATTAATCAGGGCCGGGCATTTTCCCAACGACTCCATCCCGGAATCAAAAATCACCGAAATTCAAAAAATAATAGATAAATATATTTTCATTATTAACAATGCGCCCTCGCCTCCAAAAGAAAAAAAAGGACTTCAGTTTTACGATTGGCTCTCTGGAATAGCAGCTTGCGAGGTAGAAGAAGCTTTGGCTCCGCCTATCAGAGAAAACGCTCTCATGGAATATATGTTCGAAATGATGAAAGAAAGAATTGAGGTAAGAGAAGGAATTTTGATAAAAGGAGGAATGCAAGAATCAGAAAAAGACACCCAAATCTATATTGCCGTCCAAAGAGCGCTTTTCAAATTAGACGAACCCATAATCAGCTATCACCTTTTGGCCAAATGGTATCCAGAATGGGCAGATTTAAACCCTGAAAAACTGCAAGAAATAACCCAAAATATCTACTCTCTTTGGGAGAAAATTGAAAAAGCTTTAAAGCATTCCCTTTCAGAAAAATTCTACAAGGTTTGCGAAAAATACGACACTCCCTACCTAATTTTAGGAGATGTAATCTCGGCAGATCCTGCGGCTGCCCAAGAAAATCTAGAAAATCCAGAAGTTTTGGAAAATAAAGTCAAAGAAGCTTACGGGGGCAGGTTAAAAAAAGTTAAAGCCAGAATGAGAAGGGCCGCCATCTACAGCACCATTTCTATTTTTATAACTAAGGTGCTTTTATCTTTCGCCGTAGAGGTTCCTTTTGATAAATACGTCACCCATCAATATAGCGACCTGACTTTGGGGCTCAATATTCTTATCCCGCCGGCCCTGATGTTTGTTTTGATTTTAACCATCAAACCGCCATCCAAGCAAAATGCAGAATTGGTAGTAATGGAGGTAACTAAAATAGTTTATGAAAGAGAAAGGACCGACGTTTATGAAATAAGACCCACCCCAAAAAGAGGCCTTGTCCTCAATTTGATAGTGCAGGGAGCTTATCTTGTAAGTTTTGCCGCTTCCTTCGGCTTGATAGTTTGGGGGCTCCGGCAACTTAATTTCAGCGTTCTTTCCATTATTATCTTCTTGATGTTTGTTTCCCTTATTTCTTTTGCCGGAATGAAAATCCGCCAAAGAGCCAAAGAACTGGTGGTAGAAAAAGAAAGGGAAAGTTTCTTCTTTACCTTTGTCGACGCTTTCTCCCTGCCGTTTTTAAGAGTGGGAAGATGGCTGTCGGCCCAATGGACGAAATACAATACTTTGGTGGTTTTATTCGATTCTTTCTTGGATATGCCCTTCCAGGTTTTTGTGCAATTCCTGGAACACTGGAGATCTTTCATCAAAGAAAAAAAAGAAGAAATTCATTAATTAAAAATAATAATTAACATAAAAAAAATATGAAAGGCCTTATTTTCATTTTATCCATCTTGGTTTTATTCTCCGCTTTCAGCGGTGTTTTGGCTCAAGAAAAACCTCTTCCAGAAGAAATCATTCTGGATGAAAAAGTTAATCCCGAAGATCTGGGGGTGGGAGAACCCACCTTATTGCCCGACAGCCCCTTTTATTTCTTAAAAAACTGGGGGCGAGGAATACGAAGCTTCTTTGCTTTTGACCCCGTGAAAAAAGCGGAATTAAAAGAAAGGTTCGCCTCAGAAAAACTGATGGAACTAAAAAAATTAAACGAGCAAGGCAAGAATGCTGAGATTATCCAAAGAGCCGCTAAAAACTACCGAGAGGAGGTAGAAAGAGTAAAAGAGGCTGCGGAGAGAATCAAAGAGAGAGCCGAAGAATCAGAAAGAGTCGGTACTTTCCTCGACAAATTCATTCAACACCAGGCTCTTCACCAAAGAATCCTACAAAAACTGGAAGAACAGGTTCCTCCTGAAGCTTTCCAGAAAATAAAAGAGGCGAGAGAAAGACACATTGAAAAATTTGGAGAAGTGATAACTCGACTGGAAGAAAACAAAGAAAAAATCAGAGAGAGATTGGAAAAAAACCTTCAAGAAGTTAAAGGAAGCAAATTCAAGAATTTCAAAAACTTGGAAATTCTGAAACATCTGGAAGAAAAAGTCCCCGAAAAAGCAAAAGAAGCCATCCAGAAAGCCAGAGAGAATATTTTAAAAAGATTGGAACTAGAAATTGAAGAAATGCCCCAGGAACAAGTGGAAAAATTCAGGGCTTATACCGAAAAAATAACCGGGGAAAAAGAAAGGCAAATGGAAATTCTGGAAAGCCTGAAAGCAAAACTAAAAGATAAACCGCTTTTGCAGCAAAAGATACTGCAATCAAGAGAAGCCGCCCTAGAAAAAATAAGAGCCAAAGTCCGAACAGCCAATTGCCCAGAAATAGACAAACCTGCTTCAGATTTCTGTAAAGAGGGAAGATTAATTATAGAAAAAGATGAGAAAGGATGTATCATCAACTTTAGATGCGTTATCCCAGAAGAAGTAGAACCTACCCTTCCCCTGAAACCAGAAGAAAAAAAGGAGGCTTGCATCACCTTGTGGGACCCGGTTTGCGGTAAAGACGGAAAAACCTACAGCAATAAATGTTATGCCGAGATGGCTGGAGTAGATGTAGACTATCAAGGAGTCTGTACCCAAAAACGCATCCGGCAAAAACTGACACCGCAATTGACTCCCTAAAAAAAGCAAAAAAACACAAAAACGGCTACCTTGAAGAAGCCGTTTTTGTGTTGTAAAATAAGGGATATGAAATACCACATCATCACCTACGGTTGCCAAATGAATAAAGCAGATTCAGAAAGAATTGCTGCTGCCTTAGAAAAAAAAGGCTATCAGCCAGCTTCAAGTATTGATAAGGCTAATTTAATTGTAGTTAATATGTGTTCAGTTAGACAATCGGCGGTAGATAGAATTTTTGGCTTAAGCCAAAAATTCTCAAAACTCAAAACTCAAAATCCAAAACTCAAAACTATTTTAACCGGTTGTATTTTGAAAAAAGATGAGAAAAAATTTAGAAAAATATTCAATGACGTGCGAAGAAAATCATGGTTTTTTTCACGCGTCAAATCACACCTTATCAAATCAAATCTTATACCTATTTCTTACGGCTGCAATAATCTTTGTACCTACTGCGTAGTCCCGCAAACAAGGGGGAAGCTGGTTTGTCGCGACCACAAGGAAATTTTAAGAGAGGCCAAAAATACGATAAAACAAGGTTCCGAAGAATTATGGCTATTGGGACAAAACGTCAATGATTATCAGTCTCCGGCCGACCCCTCGGTAAACTTTGCCAAACTTCTAAAACAGGTTTCTCAATTGCCGGGCAAATTTCGCATTAGATTCACCTCGCCCCACCCCAAAAACTTCACGAATGAACTGATTGAAACAATAGCCGGTTCTCCAAAAATAGCTAAATTCATCCATTTGCCGGTTCAATCCGGAGATGACCAAATTTTGAAAAAAATGAATAGAAATTATACTGCCAAACAGTATAAAAATTTAGTGAAAAAAATCAGAAAAAGAATCCCCGACGTCAATCTATCTACTGATGTCATTGTCGGTTTTCCCGGAGAAACTGAAAAACAATTTGAAAATACGGTAAAACTATTCAAAGAAATAAAGTTCAATATGGCCTACATTGCCAAATATTCTCCAAGGCCTGGCACCCCTGCCTCTCAATTAAAAGATACGGTTCCCCTTAAAGAAAAAAAACGGAGAGAAAAAATCTTAAGAGAAATTCTCAATAACAAACCTCCCACTTAACTCAGTAATCGCTGAGTTAAGTGGAAACTATATTTATTTTATGAAAAAAATAATCGTAGTTTTAGGTCAGACTGCTTCAGGCAAATCGGAGCTGGCTGTTAAAATTGCCAAAGAATTCGGCGGCGAGGTGGTTTCTGCCGATTCCCGCCAGATATACAAGGGAATGGATATCGGAACGGGAAAAATAACTAAAAGGGAAAGGCAAGGCATTCCCCATTATCTTTTAGACATTATCTCGCCAAATAGAAAGTTCACGATCGTGAACTATCAAAAATTGGCGAAAGAGGCTATAAATAAGATTTTAAAAAAGAATAAAATACCTATCCTCTGTGGAGGTACCGGCTTTTACATTCAAGCGGTGGTTGACGGCATCGTTATCCCCCGGGTGCCTCCTGATTGGAAACTAAGGAAAAAATTGGAAAAAAAGACAGCCGCAGAGTTGTATGGGATTCTTAAAAAACTCGACCCTCAAAGAGCCAAAACCATCGAAAAGAAAAACCCTCGGCGATTAATCCGAGCTATAGAAATTGTTAAAAAAACAAAACAGCCCATTCCGGCTTTTAAAAAATCTCCTCTCCCCTATCCAGTTTTAATGATTGGCATAAAGTTGCCAAAGAAAGAACTTCAAAAAAGAATTAAAAAAAGAGTAGAAAAAATGATAAAAATGGGTCTGGAAAAAGAAGCAAAAAAACTAATAAAAAAATATGGCTGGGTTCCACCTCTACAAACTATTGGCTACCAGGAATGGTCCTCTCCAAATGCTAAAGAGCTAATTATCCAACATACGATTCAATATAGCAAACGACAAATGACCTGGTTTAAAAAAGACAAGAGAATCCGTTGGATCCGAAATTATAAAGAGGCTGAGAAGTTGACAAAAAGTTTTCTAAAATAAGTTGGCCGATGCAGCTTTGCCGCACCGGCCTTGATTGAGATTAATAATTCCGGTTGGTCGCCGAAATCTTTTCGGCAATAAGATCGGGCACTCGCCGTCCCGAGGCAGTCTCTAAGGTAAAAAAGTGACCGCTTTGACCGACAAGTTTTCCCATCAAAACTTGCGAACCATCCTGAACGATTACGAGTTTCCCGTCTCTCATTGCCTTTTCAGCTGTTAGGTAATCCATTTTTCCCCCTTTCTAAGCCTTAAATCCTAGGCATATGGTGGCCCCTACAACGATCGCTATAGTGAGAAATGCCGCTTTGAAAGGAACGTATTTGTATTGTCCTAAACCGTATATAACGCCTAGAACAACTGCTACGGTGGGAAAAACCACCATGATTAGAAACATGAGATCCATTTTCTCCTCCTATTAAGTTTTTAATTCTCCCCGCTTTCCGCAGTAACGGTTCCCCTGGTCTCTCTTCCGAAACCAAAGAATTAGCAAGGAGGAAGATGAAAGGAATGATTTGGCTAAGCCTGATGGCCTATTTCCTTTTCATCTTCTCCCCTGCCAAGAGGAAAATTTCTATCTCATAGACAAAACTGAAGAAATTATAATAATAAGAGCATTTTCCAACACCCTTATTATATCACTAATGTTCAATTTTGTCAACCCCTAAGGAACTTTCTTAAGCTTTTTTGCACCATTCCAGGATTAGCCCTGCCTCGGCTTCTTTGCATTACCTGCCCTATCAAAAACTGAAGAGCCGTTTCTTTGCCTTTTTTAAAATCATTCACTGCTTTCTGATTCTCGGAAATCACTTCTTTGATTATGTTCTCAATTTGCGTTTCGTCTTTAATTTGGGTCAATCCTTTTTCTTCTATAACCTGGGAAGGATCCTTGCCCGTGGAAAACATTTCAGTCAACACAGCTTTCGCGATCTTACTGGATATTTCGCCTCTCTCAATCAATTTGACGAACTTAGCAAAGTCTTCAGGGACAATCCTGAAATTCTCCCCCGCTACGGAAGCTTTCTGAAGCAAGCCCAATAAATCGCTGATCATATAATTGGAAGCCAATCTAGCCAATTTGCGATCTCCAAGCTCCGACATTACCTTTTCGAAATATTCCCCCAAGTCTTTATTCCAAACGAACACCTCAATGGCTTTTTCTTCTATGCCGTATTCCTTTTCAAACCTTTCCCGCCGAAGCGCGGGAAGCTCGGGAAGTTCTTTTCTGGCTTCGTCAATAAATTTCTTTGTAAAGCTAAGGGGAGGAAGATCAGGCTCTGGAAAATATCTGTAGTCATGAGCCTGCTCTTTTTCTCTCTGGCTTACGGTTACGCTTTTGGTGGCATTCCATCCTCTGGTTTCCTGGATTACTTTTTCCCCGGACTGTAAAAGCTTTCTCTGCCTCTGAATTTCATACTCAATCCCCTTTTCTACGGCCCTAAAAGAATTTAAATTTTTAATTTCTACTTTGGTGCCCAGTTTGGAACCCCCTCCCAAAGAAATATTAGCTTCGACTCTCATCTGCCCTTTTTCCATATCAGCATCGGAAACCCCTAAATAGCGAAAGATTAATTGAAGCTCCTCGGCAAAAACTCGAGCCTGATCAGCCGAATTCAAGTCGGGCTCAGTGGCCAGTTCCATTAAGGGAACCCCGGCCCGGTTAAAATCTACCAAGCTGTAATCGGCTCCCCCCGGATGAACCAGCCTGCCCGTATCTTCCTCCAGATGCACTTCCCTAATTCTCACTTTCTTACCCCCTATTTCCAAATATCCCTTTCTACAAAGGGGGAAGTAATATTGGGAAATCTGATAGTTTTTGGGAAGATCCGGGTAAAAATAGTTTTTCCTGTCGAATTTTGACTCTTCGGAAATCTGGCAGTTGAGAGCTAAGCCGGTTTTAATCACTTTCCTGACTGCATCCTCATTGATTACCGGGAGCACACCCGGCTGGCCTGTGCAAACAGGACAAATATTGACATTGGGGTGCCTTTCCAGAGAATCATTGCGGCAGCTGCAGAACATCTTACTTTTGGTTTTTAACTCTGCATGGATTTCTAAACCAATTGTCGGTTTGTATTGCATGTTTTTACATTGCTATTCGCTAACTTCTCCCACTGGTTTCTTCCCTGTAACAATCTCCACTCCGGCTGAAGCTCCAATGACATTGGCGCCAGCCGACACCATTCTTTCTGCATCTTCTTTCGAATGGATGCCTCCGGCAGCCTTAATTAAAAAGTCCGGGCCTACCGCCTCCCTCATTATTTTTACGTGACCCAGCTTGGTTTCTACATCAACTTTTGGCGGCTGACCAGTGGAGGTTTTAACGCAAACCGCTCCAGATTCTTTAACCAGCTCTGCGGCTTTTTTTATTTCTTCTCCAGTCAAATACCCCGTCTCAATGATAACTTTGGTAGGTAAAACCTTAGCTAAAGCTCGGAGGTCTTTCAAAACTTCTTCGTAATTGCCCGCTTTGAAATCCCCAATATCCATTACGGGATCGATTTCATCCGCTCCGTCTTTCTTGGCCTGCTCAGCTTCCCCCACTCGGGCCTGGGTGCTGGAAGCTCCAACCGGCCAATCAATCACGGTAACTATCTTGATATCGGTTCCTTTCAGCTCTTCCTTGGCTAATCCTATCCATCTGGGATTGATACAAACCGACCTAAATCCGTAGGTTTTGGCTTCCTGACAGGTTTTCCGAATATCTTCCGGAGTGGCGTCAGCCCTTAAATTGGTATGGTCGATAATTTTGGCTATGTTTTCCATACAACTGTATTATAACAAAAAAGTTCTCGGAAAACGAGAACTTGGTTTTACTTTATGTAATAATGTTCGTTGTCGCCGTCATTTTTTCTTCGTCAATTTGGAAATCATCAAAAAGGTAGGGAATTTTCTTTTGAAACTCCCTCAACAGGACAACGGCGATTTCTCTAATTTGGGGGTGGGCGCCAGTAGCACATCTAAGGTAGAAAAAATGTCTCCATTCTCGGATATTATGAGTAACAATAATTTCCGTCTTAAGAGAATTCGGCAAAACTCCACGAGCCTCCTGAGGGGCGCTGCCCAATTTCAATTCATTCAAATAATGACGGGTGGCATCGATGATAGCTTGTTTGCGTTCTTCATATTGCGGTGAACCCACTGAATAAGAAGATAAATGAATGTACTGGAAACCCAATTTCCCGTAGTTGCAATATCTGGTTGATTCTTGGGAATAGGAGGCTAGGCGGTGACGGACCCATTCATGGGTTACTCCCCGGTCGCAAATAACTCTGACCGTAACCTTCTCATGCTCGATAATGCTGAAATGACCCCTTTTCATAACATTTTGCAAAAAGGGACCAGCCGATTCCGGGGTAATTCTCCCCTCGCTCTTGTAGCAAACTCTCCCGTACTTTTCTAGATTTCTCAGTATTTTCTTTCCGTCCGCCTTATCTTCAATTTTAAAAGCAGGCGTGATAATGCTTATTTTGACTCCATCCACCTCAAAACTATCAATAACTTCTGGAATTCCGTCTGTCTTTACCATGATTCCTCCCTTCTTCATAGATTCAATTTTGAATGAACTAAATTTTTAATGTCTTCAAAAACCTCCTCTATAGGTTTTTCGCCGTTTATAATATAAACATTTTCAAAGCGTTTTGGCAAAACCTCGTAGACCTGCCAAACTTTGGCCAGTTTTTCTTTTTCTTCAAAAAAAGTTTGAGGTTCTCCCCTTTTGCCGATTCTTACCATGCAGACTTCAGGTCTTACTTTTAAGACTATAATCAGCTCGGGCAATAAAAATCTCTCATTTAATTCAATAAGTTTTTCTAAATCAACCCCCGAAGCCGCTCCATAAGCAAAAGAGGAAAAAAAATAACGATCTGAAATAACTATCTTCCCCTCTTTTAGGGCCGGAGTAATTAATTTTTCTAAATGCTCTCCCCTATCTTGAGCAAACAGCTCCTGTAAATGCCGGGGTTCAACCCCGGTATCTTTTTTCTCCAAAGCTTGGTGGATTTTTTTGGCGGCTTCGGAGTCCTTTGTCGGTTCCTTGGTTAAAACAACGTCATGACCTCTCTCAGCCAAAAAATCTCTCAAAAGTTCTGCTTGAGTGCTTTGTCCGGAACCGTCCAAACCCTCAATCACGATGAATTTTCCGGGATGGGGATTTTTGATCATAATACCGGCAAAGTTATTTTACCATAAAACAAAAAGGAATGTCTGCTTACTTTTCTATTGATTCTTATATTCTTCCGCTTTATTTTCTATGACTGCCAATTCCACCCCGGCGTCATTAAATAATTTCAAGGACAACTCATCGGCATGATATCTTTTTTGCGCCACCACTCTTTTGATGCCTACTCTGACAATTCTCATGGCGCAGTTGTAACAAGGAACCATTTTACAATAAAGTGTGGCTCCTTCAATTTTTACGCCATCTTTGGCGCATTGCAAGATGGCGTTTTCTTCAGCGTGCAAAGTTCTAATGCAGTGTTGAGACCGATTGCCTTTCTCATCAATGACCGTTCTCATCAGATGGCCAACATCATCACAATGCGGTTGTCCCGGAGGGGAACCAACATAGCCGGTAGCCAAAATAGTATGATGTGGGCTGACAATGACAGCTCCGCTTCGGCCCCTATTACAAGTCGCCCTTCTCCCAATTGGTTCTATCAGTCCCAAAAAATATTCATCCCAGCTGGGCCTTTTGTTTTGTGATGGCTTATTTTCCATAAAATTATTGAATTTTAATGTGAAAATATGGGAATCACTCCACAGTGATTCCCATATTCTTGGCGGTGCCTTCGATAATGCGCATAGCCGACTCTACGTCCTTGGCGTTTAAATCTTCCATCTTTTGCTCAGCAATATTCCTAAGCTGATCTTTGCTGATTTTAGCTACTTTCGTCTGGTTTGGAACGCCTGAGCCTTTTTCAATGCCGGCCGCTTTTTTAAGAAGCTCGGAGGCCGGAGGCTGCTTTAATTTAAAATCGTAAGTCCTGTCTTCGAAAACCGTGATTTCCACCGGAATTTTAAAGCCCTGCTTTTCCTTGGTGGCTTCGTTGAACTTCTGACAAAATTCGGAAATATTCACCCCATGCTGCGCCAAGGCCGGCCCTACCGGCGGCGCCGGGGTGGCTTGACCGGCTGGGATTTGTAATTTTACGATGGTTTTTATCTTTTTTGCCATTTTATCAATTGTTCAGTTAACGAGTTAACGAATTGATTTTTTAACTCGTGAACTTGTTAATCCGTTAATCTTATAATTTCTTAATTTGAAGGGAATCCAATTCTACGGGCGTATCTCTGCCGAACATATTGACTAAAACCTTAACCTTTCCTCGGGCTTCATCGATGTCGGAAACCTTGCCGTCAAAATCCTTGAAGGGGCCGTCGATGATTTTTACCGGATCTCCCACTTTAACATCAATCTTATACTGGGGCGCCTCCACCCCCATTTTCTTTTTAAGAATGTCTATTTCTTTCGAAGAGACGGGCACGGGAGTGGTGCCAGCTCCCACAAATCCCGTAACGTTAGGGGTATTCCTGACCACATACCAGCTATCGTCGGTAACGATCATTTCTACCAATACGTAGCCCGGATATATCTTCTCTTCCACCACCTTTCTTTTGCCGTCTTTAATCTTAATTTTCTTTTCTTTAGGAACGATAACATTAAAAATCTTATCTTCCATACCCAAAGACTCGACTCTCTGTTTCAAAGCCTTGGCTACCGCATCTTCATAACCGGAATAAGTGTGGATGACATACCAGTTTTTCTGTTGTTCTATTTGCTGCTTCGGCATAATTATAAAACAAAAATTTTCAAAAGAGTAGAGAAAATATAATCTAAGCCTCCCAGGAAAAGAGCTACAGCAAAAGAAACCCCAATAACAATGAGGGTGTATTTGATCGTTTGCTGGCGGGTGGGCCAGTTAATTTTCTTAATCTCCATTTTGACCTCCTTCAGAAAAGTAACTATTCGCATAAATAAAAGTTTTTTAAAAGCCCCGGCGGGGCTCATTTTTATGTTAGCAAAAGCTAGCCACCGTGTCAAATTCTTTGCGCTCGCTCATAACATTTCGCACCCTTTTACAATTTTTGATTAAACTGTGAGGTTTACGACACCTCACAACCTAACCTCACAATATAACTCTTAGCCTGCTATTTCCACGGAATCGATATAATATTTATTGGAAATTTCGATTAAGGAAATGACGTGGATATAATCTCCAATTTTAACCAAAAATCGATATTCTTTTTCTGAGATTTTTTCCGTCCCCACAATTTCGTAAGAACCATCGTCATCTATCAAAAAAAGCTCTTTTTGCTTCTTCTGCTCCATCGCTCTTTCTGTCAAAAGATTATCGTCTCTCGTTTCCAGAAATCTTTCCAAAACATCCTGAGCCTTTCTTCTCGCCATTTCCTCTTTTTGCTTTGCTATTTCTTCTTCAATAGCCGGAAGCCTTTTCTCTTCCAGCTGATGATACTGCCAGCCCAAAATCCCAATGCCAACCAAAGCTATTACCACCGCTATTGCCGTTCCTTTGATAATTTGTTTATTTTCGCTGTTCATAATCATATCTATTTGATTTACACATCCAAATTCTTTACTGACTTAGCATGGGCTTGGATAAACTTCTTCCGAGGAAACACCTCATCGCCCATCAAAATGTCAAAAATTCTGTCTGCCTCCTTGGCATCTTCAATGGTGATTTTTAGCAAAACTCGCCTTTCCGGATCCATGGTAGTTTCCCACAACTGCTCCGGATTCATCTCTCCCAAACCTTTGTATCTTTGAATAACCGGCGCGCTCTTTTCTTTTTTCAATAAATTCAGAATTTTTGTCTTGTCTGACTCGTTATAAGCATACTCTACTCTCTTGCCAGATTGTATTTTATAAAGCGGCGGTTGAGCGATGTAAAGATATCCCTGCTCAATTATCCGGGGGAAATAACGATAAAACAAAGTTAAAAGCAAAGTTCTGATATGCGCTCCGTCAACGTCACCGTCCGACATTATAATAATTCGATGGTACCTTAATTTATTAATATCGAAATCATCGGCAATAGCCGTTCCCAAAGCGATAACCAGGGATTTAATTTCTTTAGAAGCTAAAATTCTGTCCAGTCTGGCTCTCTCAACGTTTAGAATTTTTCCCCGCAAAGGCAAGATGGCCTGAAAATGCCTGTCTCTAGCTTGCCTGGAACTGCCTCCGGCCGACTCTCCTTCCACTATGTACAATTCCGATTCTTCGGGTTTTCTGGAAGCACAGTCGGCCAATTTGCCGGGCAAAGCCAAACCTTCCAAAGCTCCTTTCCTTAAAACCGTCTGACGGGCGGCTTTGGCTGCTTTTCTGGCTTTAGCGGTTAACAAGCACTTTTCAATAATAGCTCTGGCATCCTGGGGATTTCTTTCCAAAAAATCTGAAAGGCCGTCAGAAACCACGGTTTCCACAGCCAATCTGGCTTCCGGATTTCCCAATCTGGCCTTGGTTTGGCCCTCAAACTGCGGCTCTTTTATCTTTACCGACACCACTCCCGTAAAGCCGTCTCTAACATCGTCTCCTCCCAGTTTTTCCTCACCTTTAAGAAAATTATTCTTTTTGCCGTAATCGTTTAAAGAACGGGTCAAAGCCGCCCTGAGGCCGGTCAAATGGGTTCCTCCTTCTCCGGTATATATGTTGTTGGCAAAACTTTCTTCGAAAGGCTCCCTTTCGTTAACGTATTGGAAAGCGGCTTCCACTATGACTCCTTCTTTTTCGCCGCTGGTATAAAAACTGTTGGAATGAACCACGGATGCTCCCCTGGTTAAATGCTTGATGTAAGAACGGAGGCCGCCCTCGAAATAGAAAGCATAGGACTGTTTTTCCCCCTCTCTCAAATCATTGATAGTAATTCTGATGCCTTTGGTTAAATAGGCCTGCTGGCGAAGATGGTTAATAATTCTCTTAATGCTGAATTTTGTTTCTTTAAAAATTTCAGGGTCTGGCTCAAAAATAACCTGGGTGCCCGTCTGCCGGCATTTACCGATTTTTTTTACTTTAGTCTTGGCTTTTCCTTTGGAATATTCCTGACAGTATTTTATTCCGTCGCGGCAAACCTCTACCTGCATCCACCGAGAAAGAGCGCAAACGACAGAAACCCCCACCCCGTGAAGACCGCCCGCCACCTGATAGGATTTGCCTCCGAACTTGGCTCCAGCATGCAAAGTGGTCATTACGGTTTCCAAAGCGGATTTTTTAGTTTGGGGGTGCTTAGACACGGGAATACCCCTGCCGTCATCTGCCACCTTAACCTTTCCTCCGGGCAAAAGAGTAACTTCAATATTTTTGCAAAATCCGGCTATTGCCTCGTCTAAAGCGTTATCTGTGGTTTCATAGATCAAGTGGTGAAGCCCCTCTGATCCTGTAGTGCCAATGTACATACCGGGCCTCTTCCTCACCGGCTCCAGACCTTCCAAAACATAAATATCCTTGGCGTCATAACCAGTATCTTTGGTTTTTTTCTTGCGCTCCGGCTGCCGTTTTATTTTTTTCTTACTTCCCATAAGGGATTTTTTTCTAAAGTTTTAATTATCTTCCGTTGAATGTTGTCTACCTCTTCCGAAGTAAGCGTTTTTCGGTCCGATTGATAAATAATATGGAAAGCCAAATTCTTTTTGCCCGCAGGCAATTCTTCCCCTTCATAAATGTCGAATACGTCGATGTCCCGCACCAAAGGCCCTCCGGCGCTATTCATAACATTTAAAACTTCCGCCACCTTGGTCTGCCGAGGAACCAGAATCGCCAAATCTCTCACTGTGGCGGGGTAACGGGAAATGAAGCGGTATTCGTGTTCTTCCGAACAAAGTTGCTGCAATCTGTCAAAATCCAGTTCGAAATGATTTTCTGCCAAATGCCCAATGTTTTTGCCGTCAACCATTATCCCAGCCGACCTTCTGCCGTAATCATCATACCAAATGTTGCTTATGCCCAGCTTGTGCAAAAGCAAATCGACAATGCCTTTCAAGTAATAGAAATTGGGTGGATTTACGGCTGCCCCCAACTGCCGTTTTTCTGATTTTTGGCCAAAAACTTTTCCCAGCTCAAAAATCTTAATCTCCGAAAAATTATTGATGTTCCTTTGGATGTTTTGAAACAATCCAGGTGCAAGGCTGGCTCTTAAATATTTAAATTCGCTGCTGACGGGATTTTTTACCTCCACGCCTTCCTTTTCACCGCTGAAAGAATAGTTGTAGACTTCGGT
>CAZALP010000005.1:0-2723 GCA_964486395.1 uncultured Candidatus Saccharibacteria bacterium | reverse complement strand
CTTCGGTAAATCCCGCCTCTTTCAAAATGTCCTTTGACATATTCTCCCAAAATAATTCTTCGTTTCTTTTGGGAGGCACCAGACTAACCAGGGGAAAAACGGCCGGAATCTTTTCGAAACCGGCAACCCTGCCGATTTCTTCAATCAAATCTTCGGGAATCAAAAGGTCTTGCCTGAAAGTGGGAACCTCAACATCGAGAATTTTTAATTTCTGATTTTTAATTTTTAAACCCAAGTTTCGTAAAATCTTTTTAATTTTTGTGTCTGGTATTTTTATGCCCAGTAAACCTGCCGCATAATCTAAATTAAGTTTTATTCTCTTGGGATAAACCTTTTTGGGATAGATATCTGATTTTTGGACAATTTGACCGCCCATTAAAAACGCAGCGCGATTGATGGCAAACTCGGTCAAATTTGGATCTACCCCGTACTCAAACCTAATGGAAGCATCTGTTCTCAATCCCAAAGCTCTAGAACTTTTTCTGATGATGCGAGGGTTAAAATTAGCTGATTCCAAGACTACTTTCTTGGTTTTCTTATCCACCTCGGGATCTTTCCCGCCTTTGATACCGGCGATGGCTACGGGTTTCTGGGCATCGGCAATAATCAATATTTTAGAATCTAAATTAAATCTCTGTCCGTCCAGGGTGGTGATTTTCTCCCCCTTCTTGGCAAACCTGACAATAATTTTGTTACCGGCGAGTTTTTCCTCATCGAAAGCGTGAAGAGGCTGCCCGGTTTCCAGCATTACATAATTTGCAGCATCAACAATATTGTTAATTGAATTCAATCCGCAAACTTCCAATCGATCTCGCAGCCATTTTGGCGAAGGACCGACTTTGACATCAATAACCACTCCGGCCGTATACCGCGGGCAAGCCACTTTATCTTTGACTTCCACGGAAACAAAGGAAACAGGGGCCCGACTTTTGTACGACCGTACAGAGGTCGGGCTTCTGTACGCTAAACCAGTGATAGCTGCTATTTCGCGAGCAATCCCAAGATGCGAAGAACAATCGCCGGCCCTGTTCGGCAAAACATCAATGTCCAACGTCCAATCCTTTCCGGATTTTTTTACTTCCGTTACTTCAAAACTGTGCATTGTCAAAAGCTCGGCCAATTTTTCCGGCTTTGGTAAATTTTTAAAATAGTCTTTTAGCCAATTATATGAAAATAACATACCTAAATGACATAAAGTATACTGCTATGTAGCAGTGAACTTTTTGCTTAATAATCAAAATTGTTGCAGGAATCGAAGGTCGCTGCTATAAAAAAGGCGGATATCGTTAATCTTGTATTTCATCATGGCCAACCTGTCCAGCCCCATCCCAAAAGCGAATCCCTGCCAGTTTTTAGGGTTTAATCCGGAATTTTTCAAAACATTGGGATGAACCATGCCGGCTCCCATCATTTCCATCCAGCCTGTTCTGGAACAGGCAGAACACCCTTTCCCCCCGCAATTCAAGCAAGTCATATCCACCTCAAAAGAGGGTTCTGTAAACGGAAAGAAGCTAGGTCTCATTCTTATCTCAACCGGCTTTCCAAAGAATCTGTAGAAAAACTCCTGAATTATGGCCTTAAAGTTTGAGGCGGAAACGTCTTTTCCGACCATAAGACCTTCCACTTGGTAAAAATTAATCTCGTGGGAAGCGTCTGTGGCTTCGTGCCGGAAAATTCTTCCCGGCACTATAATTCTCAAAGGAGGATTGTTTTTTTCCATGTACCTTATCTGCACGGGGCTGGTATGGGTTCTCAGGAGTTTGCCGTTTTTCAAATAAAAAGTGTCCCATAGATCGCGAGCGGGATGGTCTTTGGGGATGTTGAGAGCGTCGAAATTGTACCACTCGGTCTCCATTTCCGGTCCCTCCACCACGGTAAATCCCATGGCTTGAAAAATTTCTTCCACCTTTCTTCTTACTAGAGTCAAAGGATGCAAATGCCCCACTGATATTTTTTTACCGGGAGCCGTCACGTCAATCCATTCTTTTTCTTCTGCTTCCCTTTTAATCCTTTCCTGAACCTCCCTGACTTTTTTATCAAATTGAACCCTTAAATGATTTTTAATATCGTTTGCCTCCTTCCCTTGTTTTTTACGCTGGGCAGGAGGAAGATTTTTGAGCGAACGCAAAATATGGGTAAGCTCGCCGCGCTTGCCCAAATATTTTTTGAAAACTTCGTCTAATTCTTTCAAATCGTGGGCCGAATTTATCTCTTTTTCGGCCCTGTTTTTGAGCAAATTTAAGTTGTCTTTGACTCCAGTCATTACTTCATTTTACCTTAAAATTAGCTTTAAATCAACCCCCGAATTGTGGATAAACCGGCCGTAAAAAATAGCCCGAAAGTGGCCTATTTAATCTTGGTGATTGGTATCTTTTAGCCGGTCAAAAAGCAAGAGGGGCGCCTTTAGGCACCCCTTACTTGTCTATTTCTTTGAAATATAATCTAAAGCTTTATTTTGGCCATTTTTAATCCAATAATCGCCGCAATAAGGACAATATTTTATCCCCTGCAAAGGATCAATAGGATCTGTATTTTCAGTAATATTCAGCTTCCTCTTACAGGCAGGACATTGAAAATAGTAAATTCTTATTTTTGGCAATCTTTACCTCCTTTTTACTTTAAGGTTAAGGAAACACCGAAGTAAAAAGGGACGATCAGGGCGGAGATCTGACCAATTTCACCTCCTTGATTTTATTTGCCTGAATAAAAGAACTAATGGCGGG
>CAZALP010000004.1:0-27126 GCA_964486395.1 uncultured Candidatus Saccharibacteria bacterium | reverse complement strand
TGTTAACGGAGAAATAGCCGGGGTTGATACCTGCCAGAACGGCGCCAATAGGGCTTGCGGCACGGAAGTAGGTCAATGTCAAATCGGCGTGCAAATTTGCGAACAGGGAGTTTGGGGTGAATGTATCGGAGCTATTTTCCCGACAGAGGAAATCTGCGACGGAGTGGACAACGATTGCGACGGCGAAGTGGACGAGGGCGACGTTTGTGCTCGGTCGGACCAAGCACAAAGCCCAGAATCGGAAACTTCAACCAGCACGGATGAAACCCTTCAATCTGATTCAGGGCAAGCAGCTATTTCTACCACCACGGATGAAACCATCATTACCGATTCCGATAGCAGTGACTCCACTACTGCCGATTCTACCACCACGGATGAAACCATCATTACCGATTCCGATACCGGTGGCTCCACTACCACTGATTTCACCATTACTGACTCCACAGATACAGAATCTACCAGCACGGATTCGACAAACTTACCGCAAGCAGAGCCGATTATCGAGTCGTCGACAGATACCAGCACAAGCACAGCCACAAGCACTCAACCATAATAATTTCGAATATAAGATTACGCGAATGTTCACGAACAGCAACGAACGGAACGCAAACAGATTAATAATATAAAATTGTTTATTTAGCGAATTGCGGCCGACAAAGAATGGTTTATAAGCGTATTATATTCCCAAATGAGAAAAAAATTCACCTCTGTTCGTGATTTGTTCGAACCCCTTCGCGTAAGTTCGTGTGAAATTCAAAATTCAAATGAAACTTGTTCTTAAACCATTAACCACAATGAAAGAGATGGTGGTGGATATTCTGTTGCCAAAGTTTTGCCTCGGCTGCGGCAGGGAGGGCCGATATATATGTAAGAACTGCGAGGTATTTTTGAGTGAAATCGATGTGGGGGGTTTACGATATCCCACAGTGATGAGTGTTTGGGAATACGAGGGAATTATTGAAAAAGCGATTCATAAAATGAAGTTTGATGGCTGCTACGATATTATTAA
Organism: uncultured Candidatus Saccharibacteria bacterium; assembly: GCA_964486395.1. GTDB lineage: Bacteria > Patescibacteriota > Minisyncoccia > Minisyncoccales > MHMH01 > CAYYJV01. Next base: position 26,117 of record CAZALP010000004.1, on the reverse strand, counting down.
CGAACTTGTTGAAAAAGCTTTTGAAAAAGTGGAGTTCAATTTGCCTGAGAATACAGTAATTACCTATGTCCCGATGTGGCCGAAGAAAGAGCGCCTGCGCGGTTTCAATCAGGCCGAGCTCATTGCCCAGAAAATGAGCCGGTTGCTTAGCCTGGCTAAGCAACCAATACTGGAGAAGGTGAGGGATAATCGGACGCAGGTGGGATTGGGTCCGAAAGAAAGAGAAGAAAATGTTAAGGGCGCCTTCCGTTGTGTAATACCCGACGTTACACATTGTAGAAATGTTTTAGTAGTGGATGATGTGTATACGACCGGGGCGACGGCCAAAGAATGCGTTAAAGTGTTGAGGGAGGCCGGAGTGAAGAATGTATGGGTATTCACGCTGGCAAGAAAATTGAGAATATGAATACCATTTCAATTGAAAATAAAAAATATCCAAAATTGTTAAAAAAAATTGGCAAAAATGCACCAAAGCAGCTTTATTATAAAGGCAGCTGGGATGACGAGATTTTTAAAAATTGTTTGGCAGTGGTAGGAAGCAGGCGGATGACGACTTACGGAAGGCAGGTGACAGAAAGAATTGTTGGAGAGGTTGCTGCGGCCGGCCTTACTATAGTTTCCGGCTTTATGTACGGAGTGGACGCTGCAGCCCATAAAGCAGCATTGAATTTTGGTGGACGGACGATTGCCGTGATGCCCTGCGGTATAGATTTGATTCATCCGGAATACCAGCAGGATTTGTACGTTGAAATTTTAAATAACAAAGGATTAGTAATTTCAGAATACGAGGGGAATATGCAACCGGTGAATTGGACATATCCCCAAAGGAACAGAATCGTAGCCGGGCTCTCAAAAGCCGCTTTAATTGTAGAAGCGGGAGAAAAAAGCGGCTCCTTAATTACTGCCAAATGGGCTAAGAAATTCAAAAGGAAATTATTCGTTGTGCCCGGCCCCATCACCAGTGAAAACTCAAAGGGTATTATGCAGTTGATAAAAGGAGGAGCTGTACCCGTTAGCTCTGCCAAAGACATTCTGGAATACTACAAGATAAAATTCCAAATCACAAATCACAGATCCCAAATAAATACCAAATCACAAACCCCAAATTCCAAAATGACTATCGAGCATAATATTCTAGAAAAACTTCATATAGAACCCACAGAAATTGATGAGTTGGCTAGATGTTTGGGGATACCGGTTTCTGAATTGGGAGTCACCTTATCGATGATGCAGCTTAAAGGTTTGATCCAGCAACAAGGCAATAAATATTATCTCGCCTAACCATAACTAATTCGGGGCACTTTGTGCTCGGTCCGACCGAGCACATTGCCCAAGAGGTGATATGAATAGAAGAATAAAATTTATACCGGGGAAAATATACCATATTTATAACAGAGGTGTAGCCAAATGTTCTATTTGCAACAGCGAAGCAGATTTTTGGCGGTTTTTGCAGGGACTATGTTTGTTTAATGATAAAAGCAGTGTTAGTAATATCCTTTGGCAGCTAGAAAGAAACAGAGGTCGGCTTACTTTGAATGTTTTAAAGAACTATATTATCGCTGGGGGCAAAGACAGGAAACCACTAGTGCGGATTCTTGCTTATTGCGTTATGCCAAATCATTTTCATTTATTGGTGGAAGAATTAGAAGAAGGCGGTATAACAAAGTTTATGCATAAATTTGGTGGAGGATATGCTGGTTATTTTAATAAAAAACATAACAGAGTGGGCGGGCTGTTTCAAGGAAGATATCAAGCGGTGCCTGTAGATAGTGAAAAACAACTTTTATATTTGCTTGTTTATATTAATGTAATCAATCCCGGCCAGCTAATAGAGCCTAAGCTAAAAGAAGAAGGGATAAAAGATATGCAGAAAGTTTTACATAGAGCCGAGGAATACCTTTTTGGCACCCACCAGGAATATCTCGGGAAACGGGGCTCACTGATTATTGATAAAGCTCGACTGACTGAAATGTTGGGATTAGAATCGCCAGAAAAATATCGCGAATTAGTAGAAGATGTTTTGAAAAATAAGAAATATACCGAAATCGGCTATTTATTGTTAGAATAATTAAAAATTAAGAGTGGGGCACTTTGTGCTCGGTCCGACCGAGCACAAGCCCGAGTATGATAGAATTAAAAATTAAAAATTAAGAATTTAAAAATTTCACTTTTATGCTAATAAAAGTAGCGTCGGCGGCCAGTAGGGGACTGGAAACGATCGGCGTGGACGTGGAAGTTAATGTGGCGGGTCGCGGATTGCCGGGGTTTAACATTGTGGGCTTGGCGGACAAGGCGGTGGATGAAAGCAGGGAAAGAGTAAAGACAGCTATCTTGAGTTCTAAAATAGAGTTTCCCCAAAAGAAAATTACGGTTAACTTGGCGCCGGCTGATGTGCCCAAAGAGGGTTCAGTTTACGATTTGCCCATAGCCGTAGGAATTTTGTCTACTTTGACAAACTGCAAGGCGCCGGAAAAGTCATTGTTTTTCGGAGAATTGTCTTTGGATGGCTCCCTGCGGCATACCAAGGGCGCTTTGCTAATGGCTCTTTTTGCTAAAGAGGCAGGATTTGAAAGTATTTTCCTGCCTAAAGATTCGGCCAATGAAGCAGCGGTTATTAAGGGAATTAAAGTTTATCCCGTTGAGAATCTTTCACAACTTTTAAATCATTTTGCGGAAAAAGAGTGCATTTCGCCGGCTGTTTACAAAAAGGCAAAAGAAGAGGCATTTGATAATTTAATAGAGTTCGATATGAAAGATGTTTTGGGCCAGGAACAGGCAAAAAGAACGATGGAAATTGCCGCCGCCGGCGGCCACAACATATTAATGGTGGGCAGCCCCGGTACGGGAAAAACAATGCTGGCGCGGGCACTGCCAGGCATTTTGCCTCCTTTGAACGAAAAAGAATCGCTTGAAGTAACAAAAATTCATTCTTCGGCCGGTACCATTCCTCCGGGCGGTTCCCTGATAACCATAAGACAGTTTCGTTCGCCTCACCATACAACTTCTCCGGTTGGATTGATTGGCGGGGGAACTAAGCCGCATCCCGGAGAAATAAGTTTGGCTCACCGCGGCGTATTGTTTCTCGACGAATTCAACGAATTTCCGCGCTCTGTTTTGGAGGCTTTGCGCCAACCCTTAGAAGATGGCTACGTGACAATTTCCAGAAGCAAAGAAAGAACTATGTACCCGGCGCGGTTTATGTTGGTGGCTTCGGCCAATCCCTGCCCTTGCGGTTATTTAAACCACCCAAAGAAGGTTTGCGTTTGTTCGCCGCGTCAGATCAAAAAATATCAAAAAAGAATTTCCGGACCCCTGCTCGATAGAATTGATTTGCATGTTGACGTCCCTTCGGTGGATGTTGCAGAACTTTCTAATAATCAAAAAGCTTCGGAATTTTTGGAACCCTCCAGTACCATTAGGAAAAGAGTGGTTTTGGCTAGGAAAAAACAAGCGGAAAGGTTTAAAACGGAAGCAATTCATGTTAATGCCGAGATGAAAAACAACCATATCAAAAAATACTGCAAATTATCAAAAAAAGTAGAGCAAATTTTACAGCAAGCCGGCGTGAAATTTCAGTTGTCGGCCCGCAGTTACTTGAAGATGATAAAGGTGGCCAGAACTATTGCCGACTTGGATAACTCCCCGGAAATTGGAATTTCGCATATGGCCGAGGCGTTGCAGTACAGACCGAAAAGATATGAAGAAGTTTAATCTGCAGATAGGAAAACTGGGAGAGGAAATCGCCAAGGATTATTTGAAGAAGCGGGGATACGAGATCTTGGCTCAAAATTTTAAAACAAAATACGCTGAGATTGATTTGGTGGCTCGTCAAAAGAACGAATTAGTTTTTGTGGAAGTACGCACTAAGAGAGGATTGGATTTTGGTAGTCCGGAAGACTCACTGAACAAAAAGAAATTGCGGAAACTTTGGTTTAACGCCCGGGGTTACATAAACTGGGCAAAATGGCGAGGTCCCTATCGCATTGACGCCGTCTGCATTGTCTTAAAACCCAATAATACATTGGATCGCTTCAACCACTACAAAAACATTTAACAACATTTAACCCCTGTGGTTAAATATAGTTAAATATGGAGACTTTAGTATTTGACATTAAATAGGTTATACTAATAAGTAGCAAATAATAATTAATTAAGGTACAATAAAACTATGAGCAACGTACTCAACAAAATAGTAAAGTACAGTATATATGTATTGGTGTTTTTATTGCCTCTTTTCTGGCTGCCTTTTACGTTTGAGATTTTTGAGTTCTCAAAGCTCTATTTGCTGTTTTTCTTAGTTTCTTTGGCTTTCTTTGCCTGGTTGGCCAAAATGGTTATTTACGATAAAGAACTAAGATTCAGGTGCAGCCCCTTGGATTATTTTGTTTTAGGATTTTTGGGGGTGGCTGTTTTGTCTGCCATTTTTTCAGTTGACAAAATCTCCAGTTTGTTCGGATTTTACGGGAGGTTTTCCAACGGTATAATCAGCCTTTTTTCCCTGGTGATGCTGTATTTCCTGATTACGAATAATGTTGGCGTTCGCAGAACAACGCCGAAAAGTACGCCGAGAAGCGCGCCTAACAACGCTGAAGCGTCTAGTTCAGCGTTAATCAGCGTGAACAGCCTGATAAGTCTATTTTTGTACTCTGTGGGGGTGGTGGTAGTAATCAGCTACTTGTCTATATTTCGGGTCTGGCAGACGCTCGGGGCTGTGTGGAACAGTGGAACTTTTTGGCCGGCAGTGATGATGCAGAAAACCTTCAATCCAGTGGCAGGGAGTTTGGAGGGATTGACGATCTTTTTAGCTGTAATTGTGGTTTTGCTGACTGGCATTCTTTTAAAATCCAAAATCCAAAATTCAAATGACAAATTAAATCCAAATTCCAAATTCCAAACTATTTTCTACTGGCTGCTGCTGGCGGGCTCTTTGGGACTTTTGGTGATTGTTGATTTTACCATGGCCTGGGTGGTGCTTTTGGCAACTTTGGTTTTGTTTGTCGGTTTGAGTTTATGGAAGAGATTATTTAAGGAAAACGTCAATCGGCTTTTGATTCCCATATTTTTAATTATTATTGCCGCTGTCTTAATACCTTTTAAGCCGGTCAATTTGGAGTTACCCCGAGAGCAGGTTTTATCTCAACCAACGTCTTGGCAGGTAGGATTGGGGGGAGCTACTGAGAGCGTCAAAGCCGGCTTTCTGGGATCGGGCATTGGCACCTTCCATTACGATTTTACCAAGCACAAGCCGATCGGAATCAACGAATCTTGGCTATGGCAGATAAGGTTTGACAGGGCCGGCAGCCATTTGGCCGAAATTCTGGGAACTATGGGATTCTTGGGAATCTTGGCTTATCTTTCAATAATCGGCATGTTCTTGCTGATAAGCTATTTTTTGGTTGCCAATCGGATGCTGCTGCCCCTTTTTATGGTGTTTACGGCTTTGGTGGTGGCGCAGTTCGTCTATTACCAGAATCTAACTTTGGCATTTTCTTTCTGGTTGATGCTGGGGATGGCGGTAGTCAGCTGGCAGAAGCCGATTAGGGAGAAGGTCATTTCTTTTAAGAACTTCCCCGAACTTTCTTTGGTGTTGTCCACAATAGTAATCATTTTGGGAATCGCCATTCTGGTCTTTTATTATTTCGGCGCGAATTTCTATTTGGCCGATGTGAGTTACAGCCAAGGCCTGCAGGTTTTTGGCTCAAAAAGGGTGGAAAAACTGGAAAAGGCAGTCAGCATGAATTCTTATTCTTCCAGATATAGAGCGGCTCTTTCCAGAAGCTATCTTTACGAAGCTTTACAGGAACTGCAAAATCCGGAAGCAGAAAGAGACTCAAAAATGATTAAAAACAGAGTGGCCAACGCCATAGCCCAAGCCCGGAAAGCCGTTGAGTTGCAGCCCAAATCTGTCCAAAACTGGGAAAACTTAGGAGTAATTTACAGAGAAATCGGCGGAGCGGTCCAGGGAGCTACAGACTGGGGGATAAAGTCTTTTGAAAAAGCTATTGCCCTGGAGCCCGCCAACCCCGTGTTGTACACCGAACTGGGAAAATTATATTTGGTTAAGGGGGACAATAAGAAAGCCAAAGAATATTTCCAGAAGGCCATCGAGAAAAAGTCAAACTATTCAGATGCGATAATTCAAGAAGCTTTACTTTCGGAAAAAGAAGGTGTTTTGGAGGAGGCCATTGCCAAACTGGAAGGGCTGTTGACAGAAAACCCCCTCAACGTGGAAGCGAGGTTTCAGCTGGGGCGTCTCTATTTCAACAACAACCAAACAGACAAAGCCATTGAGCAGTTCCAACAGGTGATCATCCTGGTGCCCAACCATTCCAACGCCCACTACTCTTTGGGGGTGGCTTATTCAGCCCAAGGCCAGACCCAGAAAGCCATTGAAGAGTTTGAGAAGGTGCTGGAATTGAATCCGGGAAACCAGGATGTCGTTCGGAAATTGGAAAATCTGAGAGCGGCAACTGAAGAAGAAGGGGAATAGGGGTTGCGGGGTTGACAAACTTTTGAGGATGTGTATAATTTAGTTTGTTAGTTTGTTCGCATTTTTTCACTAACTATTGTAAACTTGTTTTTATACTTGAACCCCCTTTTTTATTAAATTTTAAATGGAGATTTTGACCCTAAATTGATTAGGGTTAGTTTTTATGCAAATAAAAAACTTTGGTAAAAGCAAGGTTCATCTTCCTTATCCGTATTTGCTGACTATCCAAAAAGAGTCCTGGGATAATTTCTGGCAGAAGGACTTAAAGGACCTGTTTTCCGAGATATCTCCCATCCGGGATTATACGGGGAAAGAGCTGGAGCTCTGGTTTTTGGATTACAAGTTGGACGAGCCCAAGTACAAGACCGATTTGGAGGCCAAGATAAACAATGATTCCTTTGAATCTTCCTTGAGAGTCAAGACCAAGCTGGTGAATCTCAAAACCAAAGAGGTGAAGGAACAGGAGGTCTTTCTGGCCGATTTCCCCTTGATGACAGAAAGGGGAACTTTTATTTGCAACGGCGTGGAGAGAGTGGCTATTTCCCAGTTGATTCGTTCTCCCGGAGCTTTTTTCACGGCCAGAACTGTTGCCGGAAAAAATTATTTCGGAGCCAAGATAATTCCCAACAGGGGAGCCTGGCTGGAGTTTGAAACAGAACCCTCAGGGTTTGTCGGAGTTAAGATAGATAGAAAAAGGAAGGTGGCAGCAACTACGCTTTTAAAAGCATTCGGGGTCGGTATAGGGAAATCCCAAATTTTAACCCAAAATTCTAAAGATATAGATAATGAAATTAAGAAGTTGTTTGCTGATGTTGATAAGGGAGAAGTGAAATATATTGAAGAAACTCTTAAAAAAGATACTGCTCAAAATCAGGGGGAAGCCATGGTAGAGATTTACCGAAGGCTGAGGCCCGGGGATTTGGCCACTCCTGATTCTGCGGGAGAACTGATCCGCAATATGTTTTTTAATTTCGAAAGGTATGATTTGTCGAAAGTCGGACGTTGGAAAACTTGGCAGCGTCTTCCCGCGCTTGTCCAACAGAAAAAGAAAGAAATCACGGTGCAAGACAGAGTACTCCATCCCGAAGACGTGGTTGAAGTTATCAGAGAAATTATTCGGCTTAACAACACTCCGGGGGCGCAGCCCGACCAGATTGACCACTTGGGCAATCGAAGAGTCAGAACCTTGTCGGAGCTGCTGCAAAATAGATTAAGGGTGGGATTGATGCGCATGGAAAGAATCATCAAAGACAAAATGTCCACCCTGGACGTGTATACTTTGACTCCCTCCCAGTTGATAAATCCCAGGCCCGTCATGGCAGTGGTAAAAGAGTTTTTTACTTCCTCCCAAATGTCTCAGTTTATGGATAATGAAAACCCCTTGGCGGAAATCGAGCATAAAAGAAGACTGTCAGCTACGGGTCCCGGAGGATTAACTCGCGAGCGGGCTGGCTTTGAAGTAAGGGATGTCCAACCTTCGCATTACGGCAGGATTTGTCCCATTCAAACTCCCGAAGGTCCCAATATCGGTTTGGTGGGCCATTTGGCAGGATACGCCCGCATTAATTCTTATGGATTCATTGAAACCCCATATTTCAAAGTGGAAAAAGGAAAGGTGACTTCCCGTATTGATTATCTTAACGCTTATGAAGAGGAAAGATACAACATTGCCCACGGTGGAACGCCTTTGGACGACAAGAATAAAATTATTCCCTCAAAAGTGGAAGCCAGAATAAAAGGGGAGCCGGGAATCATCGACAGGGATAAAATAGACTATATCGATGTTTCTGCGGAGCAGTGCATTTCTTTGGCTACTTCCTGTATTCCATTTTTGAGGAATGACGACGCCAACCGCGCTCTTATGGGATCCAATATGCAGAGGCAGGCCGTTCCCTTGGTGAAACCGGAGGTCCCCTGGGTTTTATCCGGCATGGAAGAAAGAGTGGCTAGAGACTCGGGACAGGAGGTGATAGCAGAAGAAGCAGGAGTGGTGACAGAAGTTGACGCAGAACATATTAAAGTGGGCAGGCGCAACTATCCCTTAAAGACTTTTATCAGGACAAACCAATACACTTGTTTTCATCAGAGGCCTTCTGTAAAGCTGGGCCAGCAGGTAAAGAAAGGCGAGGTGATAGCCGACGGAGGGGGTATTGACAAAGGACATTTGGCTTTGGGCCGCAACGTTTTGGTGGCTTTTATGCCCTGGCGGGGGGGCAACTTTGAAGACGCCATTATAATTTCAGAAAAGTTGGTTAAAGAAGACTATTACACCTCCATACATATAGAGGAATTTTCCTGCGATGTTAGGGAAACCAAATTGGGGCCTGAAGTTACTACAGCCGACATTCCCAATGTGGGGGAAGACAAACTGAAAGATTTGGACGAAGAAGGTATTGTCAGGATTGGAGCGGAAGTAGGCCCTAATGATATTTTGGTAGGTAAGATTTCGCCGAAGGGCGAAGCTGATCTGACGGCCGAAGAAAGATTATTGAGGGCAATTTTTGGAGAAAAAGCCAGAGAAGTAAAAGACACTTCGCTTTTGATGGAGCACGGCAAAAGAGGGCGGGTCGTGGGGGTTAAGGTTTTCTCCAGAGAAATGGGTCACAAACTGGAACCCGGCATTATTAAGAGAATTCAAGTGGAAGTTGCCCAGTTAAGAAGGATTACGGCGGGAGACAAGCTGGCCGGACGCCACGGAAACAAAGGTGTGGTTTCTAAGGTTATGCCGGAAGAAGAAATGCCATTTACAGCCGATGGCACTCCAGTGGACATTATCATTAATCCCTTATCGGTGGCTTCCCGAATGAATATCGGACAGATTTTGGAAACTCATTTGGGGTGGGCTGCCAAAAAGCTTGGATACCACGCAGTTTCTCCTGCTCTTTCGGGAGCCGAAGAGTCAGACATCAAAGAAGAGCTGAAAAAGGCCGGCCTTCCAGAAGACGGAAAGACTGTTTTGTACGACGGCAGAACCGGACTTCCGTTTCCAGAAAGAATCACTATCGGCCAGATTTACATGATGAAGCTGATTCATATGGTGGAAGACAAAATTCATATGCGTTCAATCGGCCCTTATTCCTTGATTACCCAGCAGCCTTTGGGAGGGAAGGCGCAATTCGGGGGCCAGAGGTTCGGGGAGATGGAAGTTTGGGCCTTGGAAGGTTACGGAGCGGCTCATACCTTGCAGGAAATGCTGACCATCAAATCGGATGATGTGCCGGGGAGAGCTGCCACTTATGAAGCAATCCTCAAGGGCGAGAAAATAAAAAATCCCAGAGTGCCTGCCTCTTTCAATCTGCTGGTGGCCGAATTGAAGTCATTAGGGCTGGCAGTGGAGGTGAAGGAGAAAAAACCCGAAAAAGAATCTGGGATGTAGAATATTGAATATTGAATGGAAACGCAGAATTTACGAATTCAGAAATCTTTATTTAAATAAAAATATGCGCGTAATAGACTTAGAATCAATAAGAATAAAATTGGCCTCTCCAGAGGAGATTTTATCTTGGTCTCACGGCGAGGTGACAAAGCCCGAAACTATAAACTACAGGACTCAGAAGTCCGAAAAGGATGGCCTTTTTTGCGAAAAAATCTTCGGTCCGGAAAAGGATTACGAGTGCTATTGCGGAAAATACAGAAAGATTAGGTACAAAGGGATAGTTTGCGACAAGTGCGGAGTGGAAGTGACCAAGGCCTCCGTAAGGCGTGAGAGAATGGGCCATATTAAGCTGGCCGTTCCCTGTTCTCATATTTGGTTTTTGCGAGGAGTCCCTTCCAGAATGGGCTTGGTTTTGGATATTCCCATGCAGCAAATAGAAAAGGTAATATATTTCGCCAGTTACATTATCACCAAAGTGGACGAAGAAGCCAAAAAGAGCACCTTGGAAGCGATTGAAAAGGAATACAAAATAAAACTCAAAACTCAAAACTCAAAAATCAAAATTAAAGAGTTGAAGGAAGCGAGAGACAAAGCCAAAGAAGAAGTCAATTCTTTGAAACCCTTAAAGGTGCTTTCCGAGCTGGAATACCACGACTTTTCTTTAAAATACGGAGAAGTTTTTGAGGCCGGTACCGGGGCTGAGACCTTGAGGAAAATATTCACGGAGATCGATCTTAAGAAGACCTGCAAGGATTTGGAAAAAGAAGCAGAGGAAGCTTCTCCCGTCAACCGAAAGAAGGTCTTGAGACGCTTGAGACTGCTTCAAGGCATGCTTAAAAACGGAATTAGGCCCGAGTGGATGTTTCTTACCGTTCTTCCCGTTTTACCTCCCGATCTTCGTCCCATGGTTCAACTGGACGGAGGGAGATACGCTTCTTCGGATCTTAACGATTTGTATCGAAGGGTGATCAACAGAAACAATCGTTTGAAATATCTCTTGGACATATCTGCGCCTGACGTCATCGTCAGGAACGAAAAAAGAATGCTTCAGGAGGCGGTAGACGCTTTGATAGACAACAATATGAGGAAGGGGCAAGTGACCACAGCCACTACGGGGGGCAAGAGACTCCTTAAGTCATTGGCGGACATGCTCAAAGGCAAGCAGGGCAGATTCAGGCAGAATCTTTTAGGGAAAAGAGTGGACTACTCCGGAAGGTCGGTAATTGTGGTGGGACCGGAACTGCGGCTTCATCAATGCGGCATTCCTAAGACCATGGCTTTAGAGCTTTTTAAGCCTTTTGTCATCAAAAAAATTCTGGATCAGGAACTGGCTTTCAACGTCAGGGGAGCTTCCAGATTAGTGGAAGATGGCCCCCCGGAAGTCTGGGCCATTTTGGAAGAAATAGTCAAAGGCAAACTGGTTTTGCTGAACAGGGCTCCTACTCTTCATAGATTGGGCATTCAGGCTTTTCAGCCGGTATTGGTGGAGGGGGAATCTATAAAGATTCATCCATTGGTTTGCAAAGCTTTTAACGCCGACTTTGACGGCGACCAAATGGCGGTTCATGTTCCTTTGTCCGACGAGGCCCAAAAAGAAGCCAGAGAAATAATGGTTTCTTCTCTCAATCTTTTAAAGCCGGCTACGGGCGGCCCTATAGTGAATCCGGTCAGGGATATAGTCTTGGGCTGCCACTGGATTACCAAAATGGCTCCGGGGGCACAAGGGGAAGGTAAAATATTTGGTTCCAAAAACGAAGCCATCTTGGCGGTTGACACCGATGTGGTTGATTTGAGAGCTCGGATTAAAGTGAAAATTGGCAACGATCTCATAGAAACTTCCACCGGCAGGATTCTTTTCAATAACACTCTCCCCCGTGATTATCCTTTTCAAAACGAAGAAATGAATTCCAAGCGTCTGGAAAAGCTAACCGCCGACCTCATTAAAAAATACGACAAAGAAACCATGGAGGAGACTTTGGACAAAATTAAGAATTTAGGTTTTGAATATTCTACTATTTCCGGGATCACTTGGGGCATGGACGATTTGGTGATTCCGGAGGCAAAAAAGAAACTGATCGCCGATTCCCAAAAAATCATCGAAACCATCGACAACCATTACAAAAAGGGCCTTCTTTCCAAAGAAGAAAAGGTGGCCAAAGCGATTGAAACTTGGCAAAAGACCAAAGCCGAAGTGGAAAAGGAAGTTCATGCAACTTTGCCTCCTTTGGGGCCGGTCAAAGCCATCATCGAATCGGGAGCCAGAGGCACTTGGTCCCAGGTGGTCCAGATGATGGGGATGAAGGGTTTGGTGACCAACCCCGTAGGCGAAATTCTGGAATTGCCCGTAAAAAGTTCCTTTAAAGAAGGATTTGATGTTTTGGAATACTTCATTTCCACGCACGGAGCCAGAAAAGGGACGGCGGACACCGCTCTTAGGACTTCGGCTGCAGGATACCTGACCCGCCGCCTTGTAGACGTCGGCCACGATTCGGTGGTGACGGAAAGCGACTGCAAAGATAAGGAGGGGATTATCGTCAGTAAAGAAGATGCCGACAGACTGGGACAAAACTTTTTGTACAAAATCGTGGGCCGAGTGTCGGCTGAAAACAACAAGGTGGTTAAAAAGGGAGAGATAATTGACGAAGAGAAAGCAGCAGCCATTATGGCGGCTGGAATTAACAAGGTGAGAGTGCGCTCTCCCTTGAACTGCAAAACGCCTTATGGCATTTGTCAGAAATGTTATGGATGGGATTTGGGGAATAATCAATTGGTTCGTCTCGGGGAAGCTGTCGGAATTATTGCAGCTCAAGCCATTGGGGAGCCGGGAACCCAGCTGACTTTGCGCACTTTCCATACCGGAGGCGTGGCAGAAGGAGGGGACATCACCCAGGGGCTTCCGCGAGTGGAGGAAATTTTTGAGGCAAGGACTCCTTCGGGCAAGGCAATTATTTCACAGGTAGATGGCAAAGTAAAAGAAATAACTCACGATCGTAAGTTAATTATTACGGTAGAAAATAGGAAAACAAGAGGAAAGAGAAAAGAGGAAATAGTTGAATATCAAATTCCGCCAAAGAAAGCCATCTGGGTGAAAAAAGGCGATTCAATAAAGAAAGGACAGCAGCTTTGCGAAGGAAGTTTGGATTTAAAAGAGTTGTTCCGCCTGGTGGAAAAAGAAGAAGTCCAGCGCTACATCTTAAACCAAATTCAGGGCATTTACGTCTCTCAAGGAGCCGTCATTCACGACAAGCACTTGGAAGTAATAATTCGTCAAATGTTTTCCAGGGTGAGAATTAAAGAAGGGGGAGCAACTCCCTTCAATAGCGGAGAAGTGGTGGAACTTTCCAGAGTTATGGAGGAAAACTCCAAGCTTAAGAAGCTCGCTGTTCGCACACAGGAGAAAAAGACTCCAGCCACTTTCCAGCCGCTTTTGCTGGGTATTTCCAAGGTGGCTTTGACCACGGACAGTTTTCTGTCAGCTGCCTCTTTCCAAGAGACTTCCCGGGTTCTTATTAAGGCGGCCATTGAGGGCAGACAAGACAAGTTGAGAGGCTTGAAAGAGAACGTTATAATCGGAAAATTAATTCCCGCCGGAACCGGCTTTAGGCAGGCTTAAAAATACCAAAGTTTGATTGATGCAGGCTGAACCGTTTGAAGGTTCGGCCTTTTTTCATTTGAGTTTTGCCTAGAGTTTTTTTTATGGTAAAATAAGGGAAGTATGGCCAGGAAGAAAAAGATAAAAAACAAAAAAAGGCCGGTTAAAGAGAAAAAACCAATCCGATTTTTCCTGCCAGAGGAAATAAAGCGGCTGATTTGGGGAGTGGCGATGTTTTTGGTGGCCGTAATAGTTATTCTTTCTTTTTTTGATTTGGCGGGGGAGGGCGGCAGGTTTTTTATGAAAGGATTCAATTTTCTGGTGGGGAAGACGGTTTTCTTGCTGCCTTTGTTTTTGATTTTAACAGGTATAGCTTTCTTCGGCTTGAAAGATAAGAATAAATGGCCGGTGATTTTGGCCGCTTTTCTTTTGGTGCTGGGGGCGAGCGGAACTTTTGAGGTATTGGGAGAAGATGCCAAGCAGGGCGGCTGGATGGGCTATTTGGCTGCCTGGCCTTTGCTGAAAATTTTCGGGCAGCTGGCCACCCAGATTATTTTCGGCGCCCTGGCGGCAACGGGAGTTGTCATTTTGTGGCAATTTTTGTACCGTCCCTCGCCAAAAGGCCAAGAAATAAAGATAAAGACGGCAAATATGGGCAAGCCCCCTTTGATTAAAAGAATTTTCGGGCCCAAGTTTAAGGTTAAGTCCATAGAACTTCAGGTCGATTCGGGAGCAATTAAAACTTCTTCTGCGCCGGAAATCAAAAGCTCTTCTATAGAAACCAATCCTGCGGTGTCTCTTGCCAAAAAAGATTTTCACATGCCCCCGATTAATTTGCTTGAGTCTGACAAGGGAGTGCCCACTGCAGGGGACATCAGGGCCAACGGAGCCATTATTAAAAGGACTTTGCAGAACTTCGGCATTCAGGTGGAGATGTCGGAAGTGAATATAGGGCCGACAGTGACTCAGTACACTTTAAAGCCTGCAGAAGGGGTAAAACTTTCCAAAATTACCACTTTGAGCAACGATTTGTCTTTGGCTTTGGCAGCTCATCCCGTCAGAATTGAAGCTCCCATTCCGGGAAAACCCTTGGTGGGAATTGAAGTTCCCAACAAAACCAGAACTACTGTCAGGCTGAGGAATTTAATAGAGCACCAGAATTTCCAAAATTCCATTTCCAATTTGATTTTGGCTTTAGGAAGGGACGTTTCAGGGAATGCGGTCTTTGCGGATTTGGCCAAAATGCCCCATCTTTTGGTAGCGGGAAGCACGGGTACAGGAAAGACCGTTTGTCTCAACAGCATTATTTTGAGTCTTTTGTATCAGAATTCTCCGGAAATATTGAGATTTATTTTAATTGACCCCAAAAGAGTGGAATTTCCCGTTTACAACGATATTCCTCATCTTTTGACGCCGGTTATTTATGATGCCCAAAAATCGGTAAATGCTTTGAAATGGCTGATCGGGGAAATGGAAAGAAGGTTTGATATTTTGTCTCAAAACAGATCGAGAGACATTGCAAGCTACAACGAAAAAATGGTTTCTCAAAATCTGGAACCCCTGCCTTACATAGTTTTGATAATTGACGAGCTGGCGGATTTGATGGCCGCCAGGGGCAGGGAAATGGAAGCCGGTATTGTTAGACTGGCTCAAATGGCAAGAGCCGTGGGCATTCACTTGATTGTGGCCACCCAAAGGCCATCGGTGGAAGTAATTACGGGCTTGATCAAAGCCAACATTACCTCCAGAATTACTTTTCAGGTCGCTTCTCAGGTGGATTCCCGAACGGTTTTGGACACTTCGGGAGCCGAAAAGCTATTGGGATTGGGAGATATGCTTTTCATTTCAGCTGAAATTTCCAAGCCAAAAAGAATTCAGGGAGTTTACATTTCCGACAAGGAAGTTAAAAAAGTCGTGAAGTACATTAAGTCCGACGAAAAAAGTCACACACAGCCGGAGGAATTAATCGCCGATCTTTCAGAAAGCATAGAGAAAACCCTGGAAGATTCTGGGTCCAGCGATTTTTGGGGAGAAAGAGAAGATCCTCTTTTGGGAGAAGCTCAAAGAGTGGTAATCGAAGCCAAAAAAGCTTCCGCTTCCCTTTTGCAGAGAAGATTGCGAGTGGGGTATGCCAGAGCCGCCCGACTCATAGATATGTTGGAAGAAAAAGGAGTGGTGGGACCCGGCGAAGGAGCAAAACCCAGAGAGATACTCATTGGCAGCACCCAGGAGGATGGAGAAGGAAACAACGAATGGAAGAAGATTTAAGTTAGTAATTTTTAATTTTAAAATTTATTTAAAATTTATCATTTGACATTTAAAATTTTCTTGCCAGAATAAAACTATGGCTAAAAAGAGACAACAAAAGAAGGACATTGGTGATCTCCAAGAAGCCATCGCCGAGATTAAGCAGCGTTTTGGAGAAGGCGCCATTATGAAATTAAAGGAAGTGAGAGCGGTAGACGTTGATGTCATTCCTACGGGTTCTGTCAGCTTGGATTTGGCCTTGGGGGTAGGCGGCATTCCCCGGGGCAGGGTAATCGAGATTTACGGTCCTGAAGCTTCGGGCAAGTCAACTTTGGCTTTGCATATTTGCGCAGAAGCCCAAAAAAGGGGAGGGGTGGCTGCTTTTATTGATGCCGAACACGCCTTGGATCCGGACTACGCCAGGAAAATCGGAGTAAAGATTGAAGATCTTCTCATTTCCCAGCCGGATTCCGGAGAACAGGCCTTGCAGATTGTGGAAACCTTGGTGAGGTCGGGCAACGTGGACGTCATTGTGGTGGATTCCGTGGCGGCTTTGACTCCTAAATCGGAAATCGCAGGAGAAATGGGAGATCAGTTCATAGGGCTTCAGGCGAGACTGATGTCTCAGGCCTTGAGAAAGCTGACGGGCATCGTGGCCCAAACCAAAACCTCTGTTGTGTTCCTGAATCAAACCAGAATGAAAATAGGAGTGATGTTCGGGAACCCCGAAACTACACCGGGAGGCATGGCTTTGAAGTTTTATACTTCCGTCAGAATTGATTTGAGAAGGATCGCTCAGATTAAACAGGCAGAAAACATCATAGGCTCCAGAGTTAAGGCAAAAATCGTAAAAAACAAAGTAGCTCCTCCCTTTAAGGTGACCGAATTCGACATTTACTACAACGAAGGCATTTCCCATTTTGCCGATATTTTGAATTTGGGGTTGAAAGAGGGAGTAATAAAAAAAACCGGAAGCTGGTTCCAGTATGAAAACACAAAACTGGGACAAGGCCTTGAAGGAGCTAGAAAATTCCTGAAGGAAAATCCAGAAATAACAAAGAAGATAAAAAAGACCCTACTTGCTGGTGGCGGAGAGAAGACCTAAGTGCCTGGCTCTTTTGATGGCTTTAGACAACCGGCGTTGATGTTTAGCACAGAGGCCGGTTTTTTTTCTGGGTCGGATTTTACCCAAGCCGGAAATGTAGCGCTTAAGCAGCGCCGTATTTTTGAAATCAATCTCTTGAATATTTTTTTTACAGAAAAAGCAATCAGCCATAATTAAAACGGTATTTTTGAAACATCAATATCTCCCTCGTCTTCGTTTTCTTCAATAATGGGAATATCTTCTTCTTTTTGTTCTTGGGGACCCGCCGGAGAGGAAGTTTTAACCCCCCTCGGGCCCAGTTGCAGATTTTGGGCGACTATTTCCGTTCGGAAGCGCTTTTGGCCGGATTGGTCCTGCCATGATCTGGTTCTAATTCTTCCCTCAATCATGGCCAGAGACCCCTTTTTAAGGAATTGGGAAGCAATTTCCGCCAATTTTCCCCACGCAACCACGGTGTGAAATTCAGTTTCTTTTTGCTGCCGCGAGCTTTTTCTGTCGGTCCAAACTCTATTGGTGGCCATCCTAAAATTGCAGACAGATTGTCCCGAAGGCGTGCTCCTTAATTCCGGGTCGGCGGTTAAGTTGCCGATAAGAATCACTTTGTTTAAGTTCATTGTTCTAAAATTTCTTTCAATTTTTTGTCTAATATATCTAGATCGACCTTTTCCCTAACTTTTTTTTCAAAAGTGGGTGGTTTTTCAATTGGCGGCTTTCTTCTGGGACTTGCCTCCCTTTTTGGCTTTTTAACCAGAAGCATGTATCTTAAAGAATTGGCTTTAAGAGCTTTTTCCAATTCCGATATTTTTCCTGGCTCTGCATAAAAATCCAAGGTTATAAAATTGGGACCTCTTTGCTCTTTAACGGGTTGAATCGGCAGCGAGGGCAGATCTTTTTTAGTGATGATGGTTAATTCGTAATACCTCATAATAATCGCAAGGTTTTCCCCGACCCTTCTCTTTTAGAAACCCATGGTTTTTAACGGTTGCCTCTGGCGACCCGTTTTCCGACACGAGGGGAAACCTAAAATTTTATTTCATAAAATTTTTATATTTTAAATTCTATCACGTCGCCATCCTGCATCACATAGTCTTTTCCCACTGTTTTTATCCATCCTTTTTCTCTGGCTTTTGGCCAAGAGCCAGCTTCTATCAGTGATTTCCAAGGGATAACTTCCGCCCGGATAAATTTTTCTTCAAAATCAGAGTGAACTTTTCCTCCGGCCTGAGGGGCTTTGGAGCCCTTTTTTAAAGTCCAAGCCCTGGTTTCTTTTCCGCCGGTGATAGTATAGAAAGTTATTAAATCAAGGATATTGTAACAAGCTAAGATGAGTTTGTCCAGCTGCGATTGAACGCCAAGCTCTTTTTTTTCCCTTTCTGACAATTCGGAAATTTCCTCCTCCAGTTTCAGGTTAAGATTAACGATGCCGTTCTTCGTTATTTCTCCATTGGAAGTGTTGTAGAGATAAATTATCGGTTTTTGGGAAAGAAGATTTTTCTCTTCCTGTGTGCGAACAGTGGATTTCGATTCTAAATCTTTCATTTCCAGCTCGATTTTGATAGTTTCGATGTCTTCTTCCGGAGTGGGATTTTCGCCGAAAACCTTAACCACTTCCAGAATGGCGTCGCAATTTCTGATTTGGGCCAGAAATTGGTTTCCCAGTCCTTCGCCCCGGTGGGCGTTTTTTACCAATCCTGCAATGTCCACGAATTCGATGACGGTGGGGGTTACTTTTTCGGGTTTTACCGTTTCTGCTATTTTTTTCAATCTTTCGTCAGGAACTTGAATTACTCCTACGTTGGGATCGATGGTAGTGAAAGGATAGTCGGCAATGTCCACCTGTCTTTTGGTCAATGCTTTGAAAAGCGTGGATTTGCCTACGTTGGGCAAGCCCACGATACCCACTGAAAAAGACATATGTTTTATGATATAATAATACAATATGAAAATCAACCCGCAAATTTTTAGAGGTTATGATATTCGGGGGGAAGTTGATAAGGATTTAAATTCGGAGGTTGCCGAACACATAGGCAAAGCTTACGGCACTTTTTTGAAGAGACTTAACATCGATAAGGCCGTTGTCGGCTTTGATTCGAGAGAAACAAGTCCGCAATACAGTGAAGCCGTATCGCAAGGATTGAATTGGGCGGGGATAGACGTGGTCAATATCGGTTTGAATATGGTCGGAACTTTTTACTGGTCGCAGTATTATTTAAATTGCCGGGGCGGAGTTTACGTTTCCGCTTCCCACAATCCGGTCGAATACAACGGTTTTAAGCTTGCCAATGATTTTTCGGAGACTTTGGTGTCAGAAGATATACAAAAATTAAGAGAAATGATTGAAAGGGAGGATTACAAAAGAGCCGAAAGAGCCGGCAAAGTTGAAAAGCAGGATATTCGCAAAGCATATTTCAATGATTTGTTGAAAAGATTACCCATCAGCAAAAGTTTTAAGGTGGTTGTCGATCCGAGTCATTCAACCGCTGGCGTCATAGCCCCTGAATTTCTTAGGAGGGCAGGATGCAATGTTATAGAAAGCAATTGCGAACTGGATTCGTCTTTTCCTTTGGGCACTCCCGATCCCACCGAAATTCACGTTGCTCAGCGTCTGAAAAAGAAGGTTTTGGAGGAAAAAGGAGATATTGGCTTTTCTTATGATGCGGACGGCGACCGCATAGGAGTGGTCGCAGAAAACGGACAAATTATTTGGAATGATGTGCTGGTGGCTCTTTTTGCCATTGACGTTTTGATGGATCACCCCGGTGCTAAAATAATGTATAACACTCTTTGCTCAAGGATCGTTAAGGAAACAATTTTAAAGTACGGCGGAAAGCCCTTTATGTGGCGGACCGGCCACTCGTTTTTGAAGAAAAAAAATCAGGAAGTTAAAGCCGCTTTTATCGGAGAGTTATCGGGGCATTTCTTTTTCTCAGCCGATTTTTATAATCATGACGATGGCCTCTATTCAACCCTTAGATTGTTAAACTATTTAGCAAGAAGCGGCAAGTCTCTTTCTACCGCCATTGATTCTTTACCGAAATATATCTCCAGTCCAGAAATAAAGATTTATTGCGCCGATGACAAAAAAGTAGAATTGATTCAAAAAATCAGCCCCAGGCTTAAAAAAGATTTCCCCGAAGCTGAGGTTATTGATGACGAGAGGGCGGGGGACGGGGTCCGGATTGATTTGAACGACGGCATGTTTGTCATCCGTTATTCACAAAACGCTCCTTATCTTACGGTGAAGTTCGAGGCCAAAACAGAAAAAAAGTACGATTTTTTGAAGGGCTATATAAAAAAACTGCTCCTCGGCTACAAGGAGATAGATTGGCATTCAAAAATAAACGTAAATCTTGAATTCTTAGAATAAGCCATTTTTGCGTATATCTCGTCTTGCGCATATAACCTGCCGCTTACTTTAACGCAACAAATAGCTTACGATCGTGAGTTAATTAAATGGTTAATCTATATAATGGTAGTTTTATTTAATTTTAGAATTTATCGAGAATTCATCAAGAAATTTATATCAGCCCCACTTTTTTGCGGACTTCAACCATAGTGGATTCAGCGAGGGCTTGGGCTCTTTTTCTGCCTCTTTCTAGGATTTCCTTGACATAGACTTCTCTTTGGAGAAGCTCTTTTTTCTTTTTTCGGAATGGTTCCAGTTTTTGAATCAGCAACGCCGACAGCTGTTTTTTGAAATCAGCGTAGCCCTTGCCCTTGAATTTCTTTTCAACTTCCTTTATTGATTTAGAGCTCATTAAGCTGTATATGGTTATCAAGTTGGAAATACCTGGTTTCTTGGCCGGGTCATACTTTACGGTTTTTCCGGCGTCAGTGACGGCCGTCATCACTTTTTTCTTTATTATTTCGGGTTCGTCAAAGATATAAAGGCAGGATTGGGGAGAGGATTTTGACATTTTCTTTTTGGGATTGTTCAGAGCCATAATTTTGGCGCCCACATTTAAAGTGATGGCTTCTGGCACTTTAAACGTTTTGCTGTATTTTTTGTTGAATTTTCGGGCGAGAGTTTTGGTTAATTCCAGGTGCTGAACTTGGTCCTTGCCTACGGGCACCGAGTCCGTTTGGTACAGGAGAATGTCCGCTGCCTGCAAAACCGGATAGTCAAAAAGGCCGGCATTGATGTTTTTTTTGAATTGCCGAGACTTTTCCTTGTATTGGGTCATTCTTTCAAGTTCTCCCACCGGGGTCAGGGTGTTTAAAATCCAAGTGAGTTCGGTATGTTCTTTGACTTGGGATTGCACGAAAAGTATGCATTTTTCTGGGTCTATACCCGAAGCCAAGAGTTCTGCCGCCGTTTCCATTACGTCTTTGGAAAAAGTTTTAGGATCTCTGGGAATGGTTAAAGCGTGCAGGTCGGCAATGAAAAAAATGCACTCTCCCATTTCTTGGAGTTCTTTCCATTGGGAGACAGCGCCGATGTAGGTGCCGATATGAATTGAGCCGGTCGGCTGAATGCCGCTTAGTATTCTCATGGTTTAATGCTTCGAAAACGAAATTTCTGAAATAATTTTTCCTGCTTCGTCCTTCACTTTGTTCGTGGCTCGCCACACCCTAATCCTTAATTTCAAAATTTCATTTTCTTCGCTTTTATTTTTAGACTTCTATCACTACCGGTAATATCATTGGTCTTCGTTTGGTTTTGGTATAGAGGAAGTCGCCGATGCGATTGCGGATGCTGTCTTTGACATAGCTCCAATTTACGGCTCCTCCAGACCCTGCGGTTTTGTCAACTATATCCACCACCCTTTTCCGAGTTTCTGCCAGAAGCCCTTTTGATGCCCGGAGATAAACGAACCCTCTTGATATTATATCAGGAGAGTTCCTTACCTTGCCAGTGTTTCTGTCGACAATGGCCACGATGACGAACATGCCGTCTTTTGATAAAGTCTGTCTGTCTCTCAATACCACTTCTCCCACGTCTCCTATACCTAAGCCGTCTACCATAACGTAGTTTGATTCAATTGGTTTTTTCTCGACGGAAATCTTGTTTCTGGACAAGTTAATTATTTGGCCATTTTCCGCTACCACCACGTTTTTATCGGGCACCCCCTCGGATTTGGCAAGCTCGGCGTGGTTTACCAGCATGGAATATTGGCCGTGGATTGGCAGAAAAAACTTGGGCCTCATGATTCTTATCATTTTTTTTAATTCTTCTCTTTGGGCGTGGCCTCCGGCATGAATGTCCATCATTTTGTAATGGAAAACTCTGACATTTTGGCGGTAAAGCTCGTCTTTGAGAAACTGAACTGTTCTTTCGTTGCCCGGAATCACGGAAGACGAAAAGATGACGGTGTCGGTTTTTTTAAGACGAATAAATTTATGCTGGCCCGTGATAATTCTCATCAAGACCGCCTGACCCTCTCCTTGGGCTCCGGTGCAAATTAAAGTTATTTTCGAATCGGGATAATTTTGGACCTGATCCACCTTAATCAAGGTTCCTTTTTGGGATTTAATGTAGCCCAGCCTTTTGCAGATTTCTACGTTGGTTTTCATGGAGTATCCGTCTACTGCCACTTTTCTTCCGTATTTTTCAGAAAGGGCGATCAGTTGCTGGATGCGGTTGATAAGGGATCCGAAGGTGGCGGCTATTATTCTGCCTTTGGACTGTTTGAATATTTCCTCCAGGTTGTCCATTATGGTTCTTTCTGAAAGCGAGTGGTTTTCTTCTTCTGCTCCCGTAGAGTCCGACATTAAAAGCAGAATGCCTCTGTTTCCGAGAGATTTCAGCTTTTGGAAATTGGTTGGAGTATCGTAAACTGGATCCGCATCGAATTTAAAATCGGACGTGTGCAGAATATTTCCTACGGGAGTCTGCACAAAAATTCCCATGTTATCGGAAATGTTGTGGTTTTGTTTGAAGAATTCAACCTTGAAAGGGCCCAGGCTGATTTTGGTTCCGTCTTTAATTGGTGTAATTTTCAATCTGGGCTTTTGGGGGAAATCCTCTTGACGTTTGAGGATGATGCCTTTGGTTAACCCTGAAGCGAAAAGCGGAGGATTGCCCAGTTTATCTATCAAATAGGGTATGGCTCCGATGTGGTCATAGTGGCCGTGGGTGAAAAGCACTCCCAAAATGTTTTTTTCTTTTCCTTTGAGGTAGGAAATGTTGGGAATAATGTAATCTACTCCGGGCATGTCTTCTTCCGGCATGCGGAAGCCCAAATCGATAATCAAAATTTTCTCTTGCCATTCAAAGATTGTCATATTGCGGCCTACTTCGCCTAAGCCGCCGAGGGGGATGATTCTAAGATTTTTTTGTTGTTTCATAAATTTTTACAAGTTGTTATTTAAAGGTGCGGACGGAGAGATTTGAACTCTCACGGGCTTGTGCCCATAGCGCCCTGAACGCTACGTGTCTGCCGTTCCACCACGTCCGCATTTGTTTTTTCTATGTTTCTCCCTTTAGAAATTCAAGATTTTTTGGCATTTTTTTTAAAGTTTTTTCAAATCTTAATTTTGGCACCGCTTTATATTTCATATTTTTTATCCAGCCCGATTTGGTGAAATAATAACAAGCTCCTTGTTTTTTTTCAAATAAGTCATAGCGAGATTGACAAAATTTTGATATCCAATTTGCCATTTTTAAGGTTTTTTTTGAAGGATTAATTGTTACGTGACCGTAGCCGGGATGAATTACCACCACATCTCCCTTTTTCGCTTTGACGGCGTAAACATCTTTTATTTCCCCCTTTTTATATTTTTGCATTAGATAAATGGCTCTGCCCTCCAAGACAATATAAATTTCTCCGAACTTCCCAAGGTGTTCATGACCCTTTGTTTTGACAAATTCCTTGCCCAGGGTCCGAGGCGGAATAACGGTAATATCGTATCTTAGATTATTTTTTTCTTTAAGACCCCGATACATATAATAAACTTCAAAATTGGAAGCGGTTTTTGCCCAATTTTGATCACAGAGGACGTTTCTCATTTGGTTTAAAAACCGGATATCCGGCCGGCGAAATTTCAAATTCATTTCTTTGGAAATTTGATTTTCATTATTTTTCATAATGATTATTTTGTTTTTAGCCATAACCTTTTTTGGGTTTGCTTTCATACAGTTTTTGTTTTTAATACCATTCCGTCGCTTCGCTCTTTAGACGCCTTCGGTTTTTAACGTTTTCGACTCAAACCCGGTTTGAGACGAAAGCTTGTTTTTCCACCACGGGAGGATATTCAATCCTCCCGACCCCTTCTGTGAAAATTAGTACATTATTTAAAAACTCTTCGAGTTTTTACGTACCATTCTTCAATATTTGACAACCTTTGGGAGGGGTCGGGGATGATTTTGGATTGCAATCCTTTGATTTCGGGAGAGACCCAATAAAGATAATCCGGGGTGTAAAGGAATAAACAGGGGGCGTCGGCAATCAAAATGTCTTGGAATTCTTGGAGATTTTTAGTTCTGATTTGGGAGTCCAAAGTGGTTCTGGCTTCTTCCAAGAGTTCATCCGCCTTGCTGTTTTTGTATTTAGCTAGATTTAGCCCCGGATCTTTTATTTGGGAAGAATGCCAGAAAGGGAAGGGGTCGGGAACGGTGCCCAAGGCCTCTCCCAAAAGCAGCATTTCGTATTTCCTGGGCTTGATGAAGTCTTTCTCCAGTTGAGAAATGGGATATGTTTTAATTTCCAGTCCTATGCCTATTTCCTGCCATTGCTCTTTGAGGGTTTCTGCCACTTTTTTCAGAATAGGATCGTCTACAGTCAACAGAGTGAATTCCAGATAAGTTTTTTTAGTAGGCTGCAGACAAACTTCATTTAATTTTGCCCGGGTAGTTTTGCTGACAATGCCAGTGCCCGACGTAAATCCCCAAGGATCCAGAATGTCTTTTGAATATTTTTCCTGGAATTTGATTACGGCCTCTTTTGTTTTTGGGCCGAAGTAGCCGGTAATTTTTCCTTCGGGATAAATTTCCGGATCTTTAGCCAAGCAAGTTTGCAGGGCGGTTACCTCTTGTCCTTTGCTTCCCTGACGGAGATCCCGAGTGAATTCAGTAATATTTATTTCTCTGGTTACTTCCACCCACTTGCCGTCTTTTTTCTCGAAACCTGCTTTTTGAATTAGTTCCTCCGCTTTTTTGGGGTTAAAAGAATAGGTTTGCTTAGGATCGGCATATTCAAAAATTCGAGGCAGGATGGGGGAGTCAACGACTTTGCCTTTTTGCAAGATAACTTTTTGCACCAGCTTCTTTTTGTTAGTCCCGTAATTAAGAGCTTTTCTTATTTCTTCTTCAGCCAGATATTTGGATTGGCCGGAGTTGAAAAATACGGCAAAATACCTGGGCAGGGGAAAAGAATATTCTTTGAATGAGGTTTCCTCAAAAAAACTGTAGTATTCGGGCGAGCTTAGGGAAAAACCGTCCACTTCTCCTCTTCGGGCCGCTTTTGCTAGTTTTTCCTCCGATTTAAAAAAAATGAAGTTGATTTCGGAAAGATAAGGCTTTGGAGATTTCGTTTCAAAATACTTGTTAAATCTCACCAATTTCAGGGAAGTAATAAAACCTTTACTGTCTTGCGTCAGGTCCTTGAAGCGATAAGGTCCGGTGCCCACGGGTCTCAAATTGCGGTTGGTCAGGAGAAAGTTCTGAGGAGAAATGTCCTGCCAAATATGCTGGGGCAGAATTTTAAAAGTCAGGCGTTCCTTAAATCCGGCATAGGGATTTTTCAGCTTGAAGTAAATCAGGTAATCGTTGATTTTTTCCGCTTCCAACCCCAAATAGTTTCCCCTGAGGGGGCTTTTGTAATCTGGATTTTGAATAGTGTTTAGAGTGAAGATTACGTCGTCGGCGGTCAGTTTTTCTCCATCGTGCCAGAGAACATTTTCTTTTAAATAAACTTCGTAGATTCTTCCCTCGTCTTTTACTTTTATTTCTTTGGCCAGATCGGGCACTATTTGCCCCTCCGAATCGTATTTGGTCAATCCGGAAAAAATTATTTCCACCAGGTCGCGGTCCACATCGTTGCTGGCAGCGTAAATGGGATTGATGAATCTGGGAGAACCCACCATTCCCTCTGTGTATTTTCCTCCGACCGCCGGCTGCACTTCTGTATTTTTCACGTACAAAGTGACAATTAAGGAAAGGAAAGAAATCGTGAAAACTCCCAAGAAAACCAAAAAGACGATTCTTTCTTTTTTGCCGAGTACTTTAAAAAGCTGGGCCCATTGTTTTTTTGAGGGCCATTTTTTTAAAATTTCCAATTTCCCCGTTTTGGAACAGTGGGTTTTTCCAGTTTCCAATTTCATTATTTATATAATAAGGTTGGCTAAGGCGGAAAGCACAAAAAGACAG
>CAZALP010000003.1:0-29827 GCA_964486395.1 uncultured Candidatus Saccharibacteria bacterium | reverse complement strand
ATTTAATCGAGGTTCCCATCGGAGAGGATACCATACCTCACGAAGTTTCAGCCAAGGTGGGAGCTGCCAGGGTAATTTTAAGGCCCCAAAGAAAAGGGAGAGGGCTCGTGGCAGGGGGGACCGTCAGAACGGTTTGCACTTTGGCTGGCATAAAAAACATTTCATCTAAGATTCTCGGAAGAACGGGTAATAAAATTAATAATGCTAGGGCAACGATCGAAGCTCTTAAAAAATTAAAGATAAAAGACCAAAAATAAAAAACACAGATTAAAAATGTAAAAATATTTTTATATCTTTCATATTTATTTTTAATCTTTTATCTTTTATTTTTAATCTTAGCGATAGCGTTTATGCAATTACACGAACTACAACCAAAATACAAAAGAAAGCAGCGTAAAAGAGTCGGCCGCGGTGGAAAAAGGGGTACTTATTCGGGCCGGGGGGTTAAGGGACAAAAATCGAGAGCCGGCAGAAGGCTGAAGCCCAGCATCAGGGGTTTTATAAAAAGATATCCCAAACTGAGGGGATACAGGTTTAAATTCCGAGTTTCAAGAACCCACTATTCGTCCACCGTTCCCACACAGCACACAGCCAAATTCCAAATTGTTAATTTAGATATCTTAGAGAAGAAATTTCAAGCTGGCGAGACGGTGAATCCTCAGGTATTGTTGGAGAAGAGAATAATTCGTAGAATAAAAGGGAGAGTTCCCAATGTTAAGATTTTGAGCGAAGGAAAGCTGACAAAAAAGCTTACCATTGAGGGTTGCGCTGCTTCCAAAAGCGCCAGAGAGAAAATCGAAGAAGTGGGAGGTACCATTAAATAAATTTTTAATTTTCAATTTCTAATTTTCAATAAATTTTCAATGATTTAATTTTTAATTATTTGTTTGAAAATTGTAAAATTGGTCATTGAACGAAAATTGATAATTGAGCGTTGAAAATTGTTTTTTATGGATTGGTTAAATAAAACAATCAGAGTATTCAAAATTCGAGATTTGAGGAAGAAAATCTTGTTTGTTTTGGGGATTTTTGTTGTTTTCCGCCTGATGGCGGCCATCCCCATGCCGGGAATAGACGCCAAAGATTTGGAAGGCTTTTTCGAGCAGTTCCAAGTTTTCGGGCTTATGAACCTTTTTACGGGAGGCACCCTATCCAATCTTTCCATTGTTATGCTTGGCCTGGGGCCTTACATTACGGCCGTCATTATCATGCAGTTATTAACTATGATCTTTCCCCAGCTCGAAAGAATGTACAAAGAAGAGGGAGAGCAGGGCAAGCAGAAATTCAACCAGTACGGCAGGATTTTGACGGTGCCCTTGGCTTTTTTGCAAGCTTACAGCATGCTGGTTTTGTTTCAAAGACAGGGAGCTATCGGCCAGCTTTCCACCGAACTGGTTTTAAGTTCCGTTGTCACCGTGGCCGCAGGCTGCCTTTTCTTGATGTGGCTGGGAGAATTGATTACGGAAAAAGGGATTGGCAACGGCGTGTCGCTTTTGATTTTTGCCGGCATCATTGCCCGTTTCCCCGCCAACATGGGAGAAATATTCATCAAATGGGATCCGACCCAAATCCCCTCTTATTTACTTTTCTTGGCCATGGCCTTGGTGATTATAGCGGGGGTAGTTATGGTAAACGAGGGGCGGAGAAACATCCCGGTTTCCTATGCCAAGAGAGTCAGGGGTATGAAAATGTACGGGGGAGTTTCCACTTATCTGCCTTTAAACGTCAACCCGGCAGGAGTAATTCCCATCATCTTTGCTTTGGCGATTATGATGTTTCCCCGTATGGTGGCAAACTTTCTGGCGGGGGCCGGAGGCATGGTTGGCAATATCGCAGAAGGCATGGGGAATTTATTTGAAAACCCTTGGATTTACGTAGCTTTTTATTTTGTTTTGGTTTGTCTGTTTACTTTCTTTTATACCGCTGTTACCTTCGATCCCAAGGCGATTTCCGCCAACCTTCAAAAAATGGGTGGCTTCATCCCGGGCATCCGCCCCGGAGAGAGTACCGCCAACTTCCTCTCCTACATTTTAAACAGGGTTTTGGTGATTGGAGCTTTGTTTTTGGCGACCATAGCCGTCATGCCTTCCATTGTTGCCGGCATTACCGGCGTCACGGTTTTCAGATTTTTTATCGGGGGCACGTCTTTGCTGATTATAGTTTCGGTAATTTTGGAAACAATGAGGCAAATTAACGCCCAGCTTCAAATGAGAGATTATGAAACCTTCTAAATTATGAAAAAGCCACTTTCAATAATTTTATACGGTCGGCCTGGTTCGGGCAAAGGAACTCAAGCGGCTTTGTTGGCTAAAAAATTCGGCTTAAGGCATTTTAGCAGCGGCGAGGCTTTGCGCCAGCGGCAAAAAGCCAATGATTTTACCGCTAAGAAGCTGACGAAAATTCTAAGCAAGGGGGAATGGGCTCCCGAGTGCATCGTTATCAAGCTTTGGATGGACAAGCTGGAAGAATTCAAGAAAAAAATGAATTTTAAGGGCTGGATTTATGACGGCGGGACAAGGTTAGATTTGGAAACGAAGCTTTTTGATAAAGCTTTGGAGTGGTATGAATGGGGAGATAACGTAAAAGTTATTTTAATTCACATTTCGGAAAAAACCGCTTTCGACCGTTTAACCAAAAGAAGGCAGTGCAAAAAATGTAAAGAGATTATTCCCTGGATCGGAGAATTTAAGAAACTAAAAAAATGCCCCAAATGCGGCGGAGAGTTGTTTTATCGATACGATGACAAGCCGGAGGCTATTAAAGAGCGTCTGGCGCAATTCAAAAAATATACTGTGCCGCAAATAAATTATTTTAAAAAACAAAGAGGGTTAATTAAAATCAACGGTGAACAGTCCATCGAAGACGTGTTTAAAGATATTTTAAGAGCCGTAAATCTTTAAAGGCTCTTACTTAAATTTAAATAAGCTTTTAAATAAAGTTCACCCCAATCGTAAAAATACGCGATCGCTGAAATTTATGATTAATAAAGTTATTTGTGTTGTGGGAATGCCGGGAGCCGGCAAAAGCCTGGTTTCCGACGAATTGGTAAAACAGGGTTTTGCTTACCTCAGATTCGGGCAGATCACCTTGGACAAGATAAAAGAACTGGGATTAGAGCCCATTGAAGCCAATGAAAAAAAGATACGGGAGAATTTTAGAAAAGAGTACGGCATGGCGGCTTTCGCCATTTTAAATATCTCCAAAATAGACGAACTCTTGAGAAAGTCCAGCGTAGTGGTGGACGGCCTTTATAGCTGGTCAGAATACAAGGTTTTGAAAGAAAAATACGGAGATCAAATGTATGTTTTGGCGGTTTACGCTCCTCCCAAATTGAGATACCAAAGGTTGAAAGACAGGAGCGTGGCTAACGACGAAAAGCAGCGCTTCAGAAATTTAACAGAAGAAGATGCCAAGGCCCGCGATTATGCCGAAATTGAGAATTTGGAAAAAGGCGGCCCCATCGCCATGGCCGATTTCACCATCATAAACAGCGGCACAATCGAGGAGTTAAAGGACAGCGTTAAAAAAGTTTTAAAATCCATAGAAAAATAATTGTAATATAATTTTACCGACCGGTAAAATAGCGTTGCCATGGATATTCCAATAAAAACTCGAGAGGAGATAAAAATAATGGCTGAAGGTGCAAAGATTCTGGCTCGTATCATGCAAGAGCTGGAAAAAAGAGTGAAGCCCGGAATTACCACCAAAGAACTAGACAGGGTCGCCGAGACCCTAATTTTAGAATACGGGGGAAAATGTTCTTTTAAGGGTTATCAGGGATTTCCTTCGGCTCTTTGCGTTTCAATCAATGAAGAATTGGTACACGTGATTCCCTCCGGCAGGGAATTAAAAGAAGGTGATATTGTTTCTTTGGATTTGGGGATAAAATATAAAGGATACCATTCAGATATGGCAGTTACTTTGCCGGTGGGTAAAATTTCGCCGGAAGCTCAAAGATTAATCAGGGTGACCAAGAAGGCCTTGAAGAGGGGAATCAAAAAAGTCAGACCCGGCAATACTTTCGGGGACATCGGCAATACCATCCAGAGATACGTAGAAGACCAGGGTTTTAATGTGGTTCGGGATCTTTGCGGCCACGGCATCGGCAGAGAGCTTCATGAAGACCCTAAGATTTTGAATTACGGCAAGCGCGGTTCGGGTCCGGAGATCAAGGAAGGACAGGTTTTATGCTTGGAGCCCATGGTTACGGCGGGGGACTGGAGGTTAAAAAAATCCGAAGACGGCTACGGTTTTGAGACTGCTGACGGCTCTTTGTCCTGTCATTTCGAACACGAAGTCCTGGTGACCAGAAATGGAGCTAAGATTCTAACTGTGGTAAAATAGATTAAATGCTTCCTGAGATTAAAACCTTGTTGATTGCAGCTTCCCCTTTTTTGGAGCTCAGGGGATCCATACCTTTGGCTTTGGGTGTTTATCATTTGCCGGTTCTTTCTGCTTTTTGGATTTCTGTTATTGGGAACATAATTCCGGTGATTTTCATTCTTTGGCTGCTGGAAGGAGTTTCCAGGTTTCTTAGCCAACACTTTTATTTCTTTAACCGCTTTTTTTCTTGGCTTTTTGAAAGAACCAGAATAAATCATCAAAGGAAATTTAAAAAATGGAAAGAGTTTGCTTTGGTTATACTGGTGGCGATTCCCCTTCCTTTTACCGGAGCCTGGACGGGATCCCTTGCAGCTTTCGTATTCGGCATTCACTGGAAAAAAGCTTTTCCTTTGATTGCCTTGGGAGTTTTGATCGCGGGCCTGGTGGTCACCTTAACTACTTTGGTAATCATTAAAGCCATTTAATCATATGAGAAAACCCCTTATCGTCGCCAATTGGAAAATGAATCCCCCCACTTTAAAGGAAGCGAGGAGGATTTTCCGCAAAACCGGCCCCAAGAAGACGGGAGCCGTGATTTGTCCTCCCTTTTGCTATTTGTCAGCTTTAAAGGCCAACGGCGCTCAGGATTGCCATTACGAGGAGAAAGGCGCCTATACGGGCGAAGTGTCTCCCAAAATGCTGAGAGATCTGGGGGTGGAATACGTGATTTTGGGGCATTCCGAGAGGAGGAAATACCAAAAAGAAACCGACTGGCTGATTGAAAAAAAGCTGAAAGCTGTCATGAGGGCGGGATTGAGGCCGATTTTGTGCATTGACAAGATTTCCCAGATTCCCAAAAAGATAAAACGCGGCTACATTTTAGCTTACGAGCCCCTTTTTGCCATTGGCACCGGCAAGCCTTGTAGCATTGAAAAAGCCAAAAAGATGAGGGATAGGATAAAGAAAAAGGTCAAAGTTCTTTTGCTTTACGGGGGAAGCGTGAATTCTTCCAATGCCCAAGGTTATATCAAGGAAGCGGGCTTTGACGGCCTTTTGGTGGGGGGAGATTCCCTGAAGCCAAGGGAATTTATTGACATTGTCAAGAAGGCGTGTTAGTTTAAATAGATTTTATGGAAGAAATATTTAACGGCCATTTTTACAACCCCACCCGAGGAAATATTTCTTTAGAAGAAGTTATAGAAGAGCTTTCCAGTTATGTGGCGGAAAAACCGGACAAGTCTTACGATATTATTGTCGGCTGCGATTCGTCTTCTAAAGAAGAGCCTTATTTCCCGGTAGCGGTGGTTATTTTGAGGAAAAACGAAGGAGGGAGATTTTTCCTTAAAAAAGTAAAATATCCGGCTGCCGCCAAAAAGAAATTTTACAGCTGGAAATCGAGAATTTTGGAAGAGGTTATGCTTTCCTGCCAGTTGGCTTTGATTTTGAAAGAGAAAATGGTTCTTTCTCCGAATTGCCAGCTTCGCTATATTCATGCCGATGTCGGGGAAAACGGCCAGACCAGAGATATGATTAAAGAAGTGATAGGACTTATCCGCGGCAACGGCTTTGAGCCAAAGATAAAACCGGAATCATACGTTGCCTCGGTGGTTGCCGATAGATACACATGATAAGAAATTCAAAATTAAAAGTGATGGTGGCAATGTCGGGAGGGATGGATAGTTCCGTAGCGGCAGCCCTTTTAAAGAGGGCTGGTTTTTACTCTGAGCAAAGTCGAAGAGTTGATGTCATCGGGGTTTTTATGAAGTTTTGGGCCGAGGGGGAAAAAGCGGAGAACAGGTGTTGTTCTCCGGAGTCGGAAGAGAGGGCCAGAAAGGCAGCCCGGCGGTTGAAAATTCCTTTTTACGTTTTGAATTTCAAAAAGGAATTCAAAAAGAAAGTGGTAGATTATTTCCTGAAAGAATACCAGCTGGGACGCACTCCCAATCCCTGCGTGGTTTGCAACAAAGAGATAAAATTTGGATTATTGCTTGAAAAAGCTTTGAGCTTGGGGGCCGATTTTGTAGCGACTGGTCATTATGCGAGAGTATCCTCTTTAAGATTATTTCAAGCCAGAGACAAGGAAAAAGACCAATCGTATTTTTTGTGGCAGCTTAATCAAAAACAGCTTTCCCGCATTTTATTCCCGGTTGGCGGATACACCAAGACGGAAGTCAGAAAATTGGCTAAAAAATTCGGCTTGCCGGCTTCGGGAATTTCCGAATCCCAGGAAGTTTGCTTCATTCAAAAAACGGTCAACGAATTTCTGGCAAAATACATTAAGAAAAGAAAGCCGGGAGTCATAGTAGATACCGCGGGAAAGAAGGTGGGACGGCACCAAGGGCTGATTTTCTATACCATCGGGCAAAGAAAGGGAATAGGACTTCCCGGAGGCCCCTTTTGGGTTTTGCGGAAAGATCCAAAAAAGAACTTTTTGGTTGTCACTAAAAATGAAAAAGATTTGTACAAAAAGGAACTGATTTTTGAAAAAGAAAATTGGATTTTTCCGAAGCAATTTCCCGGGAATGCTACGGGGCAGGCGGACAAAATAAAAGCGAAGATCAGATATCGTTCAAAGTTAGCCTCAGGTAAACTTGTTCAGGGCAATAAGTTTGTTTTCGACAGGCCCCAAAGAGCCGTTACCCCCGGCCAATCAATTGTATTCTACAAGGGTCAGGAGCTTCTCGGCGGAGGAATTATCAAATAAGGCCATTTCTCTAAATTGACAAATTTGATATAATGTGGTATACTACAAGCGTCAGAGAGAGGTTAATAGAATAAATTAAGAAAGATGAGCGACTCTCTCTGAGCAGTCGCTTTTATATATCTTCCAAAGACCGCTATGTTCGAGGTGAGACTTCCAACATCATAGCGGTTTCCGGAAGGGAAGCAAATTAAAAATTCGCAAGGAGGTGATAAGTGGTGGTTAATTGGATAAACCACTGTAGATCATCATTTGTCCTTATTGAAGTAAATCCAGAGAAGTTGCTTCGTTTTGCCGATAACACTCAAGGGGATTTCACACCCAAAAAAGACAGACTGGAACGGCTTCTCGATAGATTTATCAATGGGGACAAGGAAATGGATGCTCCCATAGTGGGTAAAACTTTCAGGGGCGGCATATCTTTCACAGACGGACGGCATCGCGTCACCCTTGCTGCCAAACTCAGGATGACGGCCATCAAAATAGCGGTATATCCTGAAGAAAAGAACTACATCGAGAATATTCTAAAATCTTAGGAGGTAAGATAAGAATTGAATATTGGATTTGATGTTGATGGAGTGATAGCTAAAGGTATTTTAAAATTAGACAAACTGCTCAGGCACCAGGAGAAGATTTGGAACAGACTGTTGCTGAATCCTCTTGGAAAGTTCCTGTACAGGAACTTTCGCCGTCCAGATAAGGAAGTAAAGAGACTCATGTATTGTTTGAAAGCTCAAGGCCACCAGATTATTATTGCCACTTACGCTTTTCGGGGCAATGAGAAGGTGGTGCTGGAATGGCTGAAGAGGCACGAAATCCCCTGCGATAAAGTTTTTCTCTCTCGAGAAGGAGAAACTCCTCTGGAGTTCAAGGTGCGAGTAATCTTGGAAGAGGGGTGCGACTATTTTGTGGAGGATCAGTTCAGCTTGGCTCGTGGCATTGCTTTGAGAACCCCTGGAGCGCAAGTAATTCATTATCGTAAAAAAGAAGATCTCGG
Source organism: uncultured Candidatus Saccharibacteria bacterium (assembly GCA_964486395.1). Classification (GTDB taxonomy): domain Bacteria; phylum Patescibacteriota; class Minisyncoccia; order Minisyncoccales; family MHMH01; genus CAYYJV01. The sequence goes on along the minus strand of CAZALP010000003.1, from coordinate 21,806 downwards.
TGTTCTTTTAAGTTAAACCCACTATTCCCACACCCCTTGCTTTGCAAAAAGTAAGGGGTTTTGATATTATTGAATTACGAATATGACGTCTGAAAAATTAAGGCAGGATTTTTTAAGATTTTTTGAAAAAAAAGGACACAAAATTGTGCCTTCTTCTTCGTTGTTGCCTGTGGACCCCTCGGTGCTTTTCACTTCGGCGGGAATGCAGCAGTTTAAGGAGTATTACACGGGCAAAGAGTCTCCTTACGGAAACAAGGTTGTTTCTTGCCAGAAATGCTTCAGGACTTCCGACATTGAGGAAGTGGGAGACGCCGTCCATCTAACTTTTCTGGAAATGCTGGGAAATTTCAGCTTCGGAGACTATTTTAAGGAAGAGGCCATGAAAATGTCTTTAGAGCTTTTGACCAAAATCTACAAGATTCCTCCCGAAAATTTGTGGTTTACCTATTTTAAAGGCAGCAAGGAAGTGCCAGAAGACAAAGAGTCAAAGCAAATTTGGCAAAAGCTGGGCATAAAAGAAGAGAGAATCCACGGTTTCGGCAAGGAGGATAATTTTTGGGGTCCGACCGGGAAATCAGGTCCCTGCGGTCCCACTACGGAAATACATTACGATTTAACCCAAAAGCCCTGCCAGAAAAAGAAAAAATGCCTTCCCAACTGCCAATGCGGCAGGTTTGTGGAAATTTGGAATTTGGTTTTCAACGAATACAACCAGTCGGAGGACAAAAATCTCACCCTGTTGAAAAAAAAGGGCGTGGATACGGGAATGGGGTTGGAAAGACTGGCTATGGTTTCCCAGGAGAAATTATCGGTTTTCGAAACGGATTTGTTCGAGCCGATTATTAAGAAAATTGAGAATGAATCCCAGGAACCCTATTCCCAAAACCCTAAGCCCTACCGGATTATTGCCGACCATGTGAAAGCTTCGGTTTTTTTGATAGCAGAAGGCAGCACCCCTTCCAATGTTGAGCAAGGTTATATTTTAAGAAGGGTTTTGAGAAGAGCCATCAGGTTTGGAGAGTTGCTGGGATTTCCTCAGAATTTTTTGATTCCCCTGGCAAAGAAGGTAATTGGCATATACGGAAAGCAGTATCCGGAAGTGAAATCCCGGGAGACCGATATTCTGACTGTGATTCAGAAAGAAGAAGAAAAATTTAGAAAAACCCTAGAAAGAGGGCTCAAGCAGTTTAAAAAAATAGCTTCTTTGGGAGATATTTCCGGCGCTGATGCTTTTCATCTTTTTGATACCTACGGTTTTCCCCTGGAGCTGACAGAAGAATTGGCAAAAGAGAGGGGGTTGGAGGTGGATAAAGAGGGATTCGAGGAGTCTTTTTCCCGCCACAAGGAAATTTCTCGGGCAGGGGCCGAAAAGAAATTCGGAGGCGTGGGCCGGGAAGCCAGCTACGAATCGGCCAGGCTGCACACGGCCACCCATCTTCTGCACGCGGCTTTGCGTCAGATTTTGGGAAATCATGTCCGGCAGAGGGGGTCTGACATTACGCCCCAGAGATTGAGGTTTGATTTTACTCATCCCCAGAAAATGACAGACCAAGAACTCAAGGAAGTGGAAGATTTGGTTAACCGAAAAATCCAGGAAAGCCTGGAAGTTAGAAAAGAAGACATGTCTTACGAGGAAGCTTTAAAGAAGGGAGCTTTGTCTTTTTTCAAGGAAAAATATCCCGGCAAGGTTTCTGTTTATTCGATAGGGGATTTTTCTAAAGAGATATGCGCCGGCCCTCACGTGGAGAACACCGTAGAATTGGGACATTTTAAAATAGTCAAGGAAGAATCTTCGGGCGCCGGAGTCCGCCGCATTAGAGCAATTTTGGAATAGGGATATATGGTGATATAATAAAACCATGGGGGATAAAGATTTTCTTGTTTTAGATATCGGCACGGAAGCCGTCAAAGCCGGTTTTTCCGGGAAAACGGTCTTTCGGTATTATGACAGGTTTGGAGTGTTCGACAGCAGGGATTTTGAGCGAGACGTGGTGGGGAAAGCTCTTTTCGGAGCAATAAAAGATTTAAAAGCTGAGAGAAAACCCTCCTTGCTGGCTTTGCCCCCGAATGTCTTGAGGGCCAGAATTTCTTCTTATTCTCTGGAGATTAAAAATTTCAGAGGAGATATAGAAAGGGAAATTTTAAAGCATAATCAAAAGGAAGTTTCCAAAGCCTTTTTTCGGGAATCCGGCATTCTTCCCCAGGAGTTGGAATTTTTGGATCAGCTGTTTCTTGAACAGAAGATCGACGGCTATCGGGTCCCTTTCTTTAAGGGATACGAAGGCAGGAAAGCGGAAGCCGTGATTCTTTCTGTGTTTTCTGCCAAAGAGGATTTGAATAAATATCGGACAATTTTCCGAAAATTAGGAGTGAAAATCTTAAAAATAGTTCATCCTGCTCAAAGTTTGACCGCGGTTTTTGACAAAAGGGACGGCGTTTTTCTCGACGTAGGGGGAGAGCTGACCCAGATATTCGTGGTAAAAGGCGGAGAGCTGCAAGAGATTTTTGATTTTCCAATGGGCGGCAGGGATTTTTCCAAAGCTCTTTCCGAAACTCTGGGCTTATCAGAAGAAAGAGCCAGGATTCTCAAGGAGAGATATTCTTTGGGAGCTATGGAAGAATCTTCCAGGACAAAGATGAATGAAATTTTTGCAGACGTGGCGCAGGAATGGTACGACAACTTGAGATCGAAATTGAGCAATTTTAAGGGTCTGCTGCCTCAGAAATTTTTCCCTTTTGGAGGAGCCAGCCAGCTGCCCGAAATCTCGGAGGTTTTGGAAGAAGAATATTCTTTAGAAATTTTAAAAAATCCCCAAGAAATTAATTTAATTTTGCTTTCAAATGCCCAAAAAGAGCATTGACATTATTCCTCCGGAAAAAAGGAAGGCTAAAATTAACTTAGCCCCTCTTTACTTTAAGTCGCCTAAAAAGCCCAAAATCGGCAGGAAAAACAAAGTTTTGCTTATTTCAATATTTTCAGGAGCGGTTTTGCTTTTTTCTCTGGGATATTTTTTAATCGAGCCCAAAGCGGAAATTGATATTTGGCCTAAAATGAAGTCCACCACCTTTGAAACCGCGGCAGAGTTTTCGGGAATTGAGCTTTTATCAGAGGAAACCGTATCCAGGGAGTTTGTGGCTACCGGGTCGCAGGAGAAAAAAAGAAAAGCGGAAGGAAAGATCACAGTTTACAATAATTACCATTTAGACCAAATTTTGGTGGCCACCACTAGGTTTTGGTGTTTCGAGGGCGACAAGCTGCTGGAGTTTAAAACCAAAGAAAGGGTGGTTATTCCCGCCGGAGGCAAGAAAGAGGTGGAAGTGGTGGCTTTTGCCGCCGGCGAGGAATATAATATCCCTCCCTGCACTTTTTCCGTACCGGGATTGAAGGGAAGCCCCAGATACACCGCCGTTTACGGAGAATCGACTTCTCCCATGACGGGAGGGGAAATAGTCAAGGTTCCCATAGTTACTGCCGATGATTTGAGCAGAGCCAAGGAAGTTTTGACCCAGGAAGCTTTCAAAAAGAGCCAAGAATCCATGGAAAACTTGATTTCTTCAGGAGGGTATGTGTCTGCAGAAGGGGGGACTTGGCAAAAAATAGTTGAGGAGGGCTCCCCGGCAAAACCCGGCCAGCAGATAGATAGGTTTTCCTATAAGGTTAAGGCTCAGACCAAGTCTTTGGTCCTCAAGAAGTCAAAATTGGAAGAATTCGCCAAAGAATATGTTCTTTCTCAGCTGTCCGAAGGAAAAGAGATTCAGGAGTCGTCTCTGGAATTGGAATATTCTACCCCCGAGGTGAACTTGGATGAAGGAAAAATTGCGGTGGATTTGAAAATTACAGTCAATATTTATTCAAGCATCGACTCAGCCACCCTCAAGGAGCAGGTCAGGGGGAAGAAACTTGAGCAGATAAAAGAGAGTTTTGCGGATTTCCCTAAGATAGAAAGGGCCAAGGTGCGTTTTTGGCCTTTTTGGGTGACTAGGGCGCCTGAGTCAAAAAAAAGGATTGACATCAATCTTATTATTTGATATTATGAAAAACGTTTTGAAGAAAACAGGAATTGTAATTGAAGCTCTTCCTAGCACTCATTTTAAGGTGCGTTTGGATGATGGCGGGGAAGTTTTCTGCCATCTTGCAGGAAAGATGAGAATGTTTAGAATAAAAATATTGCCGGGAGACAGAGTAACCGTGGAAATGAGCCCTTACGATGAGAAGCGCGGAAGGATAATTTACCGAGGCAAATGAAGGTTAGACCATCCGTAAAAAAAATTTGCAAAAATTGTAAGATCGTCCGGAGGAAGGGACGAGTTTATGTTATTTGCACAAACCCCAAACACAAACAGCGTCAAGGCTAGCTATTAGATGGGTTAGGGTTAGTGGCTAATTAACTAAACGATATGCCTAGAATTGCGGGAGTAAATATTCCCGAACAAAAGCAAATAGAAACCGCCTTGACCTATATTTACGGTATAGGTCGGTCTTTAAGTAGGGAAATTTTGGCGGAGACCAAGATTGATCCCCATACCCGCGCCTCCAAGCTGACCCCGGACGAAGTAAACAGATTAAGGGAAACCATCGAAAAGAAATACAAGATCGAAGGAGATCTCAGGCGGCAGAAAATGATGTCGATTAAAAGGTTAAAAGACATAGGGAGCTGGCGGGGCTTGCGTCACATAAAGGGATTGCCCGTCAGAGGCCAGAGGACCAGGACCAATACCAGAACGGTCAGAGGTAATGTCAGAAAAACCGTGGGTTCTGGCAAAAAACCTCCTCCCGAACCCACCTAAAATTATTAGGAAAATATTAAAAACCGAGGGTTTTTAAGGAGCCCAGACGTAACGTCGGGGCGGCCTCCCCTCGAAATAGCAATGGGTAAAAAGAGAATCATCCAACAAACTGAAGAAGAACTGATAAAAGAGAGAGAAGGAATCGAGAAGGCGGTGCAAAAAGACGTAAAAGTGGCCCTCTCAGAGAAAATCAGAGAGGGGAGAGTTTATATTTCCTCCACTTACAACAACACTATCATCACTTTGACTGATCCTGAGGGAAAAACCATTTATTGGGCTTCGGCAGGAAGCATCGGCTTTAAAGGAACCAAGAAGGCCACCCCTTTTGCAGCTTCCAAGGTGGCTGACGCTGTTTCGCAGATTATTAAAAAATTGGGAATTCAAAAAATCGCCGTTTTCGTCAAAGGAGTCGGGGGGGGAAGAGATTCGGCTATTAGGTCTTTGGCCGCCAAAAACTTTGACATAATTTCCATTACTGATTTAACCCCGGTGCCCCACGATGGGCCTCGACCCCCCAAGGCCAGAAGAGTATAATTTTTACTTTCTTAATCAAATTCCATGCCGGATTCAAAATGCAAAATTTGTCGAAGGGCGGGAATGAAGTTGTTTCTCAAAGGCGAAAAATGCTTGTCGCCCCGCTGCCCTTTTATTAAAAAACCTTATCCCCCGGGCTTGAAGAAAAAAAGAAGAACGCCGGCGCTTTCCGAATTCGGCAAAGAATTGAAGGAGAAGCAAAAACTCAAGCAGTGGTATAATTTAAAGGAAAGACAGCTGGAAAACTACGTGGGCGAGATTTTGGAAAAAGGAGGCAGAGCGGGAGACGCCGCTCAGGTTTTGGTTCAGAAGCTTGAAAGCAGACTGGACAACGTTGTCTTCCGTTCGGGCTTTGCCAAATCCAGAGATCAGGCTCGCCAGCTTGTTTCCCACGGCCACTTCCTGGTTAATGGGAAATCCGTGAATATCCCCAGCTACCAGGTCAAAAGAGGAGATAAGGTTGCCTTGAAATCCGCCGTTTCCCGAAAGAAAATCTTTGAAAATATCCCGACTTTGTTAAAAAAACATACGCCTCCTGTTTGGCTAAAGCTGGATTCCGAAAAATTAACGGTCGAAGTGACGGGAACTCCCACTTTGGAGGAAGCCGCTCCTCCGGTAGAAGTGTCCGCCATTTTCGAGTATTATTCTCGATAATAATTAATAATTAAAATTTTAAATTATATGATTCCATTGCCCTCTTCCCCCAAAATTATTGAAAGAAAAGACAACCAGGCCGTTTTTATCATTGAAGGCCTTTACCCCGGTTACGGGGTAACCGTGGGCAATTCCCTGCGGAGGGTTTTACTTTCCTCTTTGCCCGGATCCGCTATAACCCAGGTTAAAATCAAAGGGGTCCAACACGAATTTTCCACTCTTTCCGGAGTCAAAGAGGACGTCATTTCCATTTTGCTCAATTTAAAGCAATTGAGATTCAACCTTCATACAGAAGAGCCCCAAAAGGCAAGGCTGCAGGTTAAAGGAGCAAAAGAAGTTAAGGGTGCTCACTTTCGCCTGCCTTCTCAAGTTGAGCTGGCGAACAAAGACATCCATATTGCCACTTTGACCCAGAAGTCAGCCGAGCTGGACATAGAAGTTTTGATTGAAAACGGCTTGGGTTACGAGCCGGCCGAAAGAAGAAAGAAGGGAAAATTGGAAATCGGCACCATCGCTTTGGACGCCGTTTTCACTCCGGTGAGAAAGGTAAGTTACCGGGTGGAAAACATGCGGGTCGGGGAGAGAACTGATTTCGACAGGCTTTCCCTGGAATTGGAAACAGACGGCACTCTGACTCCTGAAGAAGCTTTCAAGCAGGCTGCAGAAATTCTGATCAACCACTTTTCCTTGTTCAAAGAAGCTTTCGAAGAGCCCTCCGTTATTAAAACTGCGGAGAACGGGGAAGAAAAAAAAGAAGTAAAAAAAGTAAAGAAAGCGAAAAAAGTGAAAAAAACTGGCAAAAAACATGAGAAAAAGAAAAAAGGGAAGAAAATTAAGTAGGAAGAGAGATCAGCGCAAAGCCCTGTTGAAATCAGTGGCCGCGGCACTCATCCTGGATGAAAAAATAAAGGTTACCGAGGCTAGAGCCAAAGAAGTCTCGGGTTTTGTCGAGAGGTTTGTTACTAGGGCTAAGAAATCAGATTTAGCTTCAAGAAGATTGCTGTCTCGATATTTTTCTCCGAAGATTGTCAAAAAACTTATAGAAGAATTGGGTCCCAGATACAAAGATCGCTCCGGAGGATATACTAGGATTAGAAAGCTTGGCCCTCGAAAGTCGGATGGAGCGAAGATGGCCATAATAGAACTGATTAAATAATTTTCAATTTTCAATGAATTTTCAATGACTAGATTTTAAAACATTTGATAATTTAAAATTCATTAAAAATTTAGCATTTGGTATTTAAAATTAAGCCATGCAGAGACAAACTCACACCATTGATGCTACAAACAAAGTATTGGGTAGATTAGCTACCGAGATAGCAGTATTATTGAGGGGTAAACACAAACCCAATTTTTCTCCGTACAAAGACGAAGGTGATTTTGTAAAAGTTAAAAATGCAGATAAGATGAAAATTACCGGAAGGAAGCTGACAGACAAGAAGTATTATCACCATTCGGGCTATCCCGGAGGATTGAAAGCCGTTTCCATGGGAGAGATTTTTCGCAAAAACCCAGGTGAAGTTTTAAGAAGAGCGGTTTGGGGAATGCTTCCCAAGAATAAGTTGCGCTCTCAAATGATTAAAAGATTGAAAGTTGAACAATAACATATGCCTAAGAAAAAAGTTTCCAAAAGTTCGAAGCCAGCGTCCAAGAAAAAGCCAGCGCCCAAGAAGAAAAAGACGGCCAAAGCTAAAGCGACTCCCGGGCCCAAGAAGACCCGTTATTTGGAGGCGGTAGGCCGCAGAAAGACCGCTATAGCCAGAGTCAGGCTAACCGCCGGAGGCGAGAAGGAATTTTTAGTTAATGGAAAGCCGTTGGAAAAATATTTTCCTTATCTTGAGATGCAACAGAAAGTTTTGTCTCCCCTTGAAAAAACAAACTACCTTGATAAATTTAAAGTCTCAGTCAAAGTAAAAGGCGGAGGATTAAATGCTCAATCGGAAGCCATCAGGCACGGCATATCAAGAGCTATAGTTATTTTTGACCCTGAGTTTAGAAAAATATTAAAGAAAGCCGGGTTCTTAACCCGTGATCCCAGAATGCGCGAGCGCAAAAAATTTGGCCTCAAAAGAGCCCGCCGAGCCCCACAGTGGCAAAAGAGATAAAATGTTAAAAGAACTCATCGACAAATATTATTTGGACAGGCAAAGGGATAGGGAACAGCATCATTTTTACATTACTGACGCGGGTAAATGCGGCCGGGCTATCTTTTTTAAATTCAAAAACGTTCCTCGGGAGAAAATGACACCAGACGTTTTAAGGATGCTTGATCACGGAGATTATATTCAGATGCAGATTTTAAGCACTCTTTTCAGTTTGGGGATGGTTAGGGCTTCGGAAATAAAAATTCCTCCGCAGGAAATAATTTCCGGCAGGGCCGACGCCATCATCAGCATGAACAACGATCTTTACGTGGTCGATTTCAAGAGCATGAACAGCATGGTATTCAAGAACCTACAGGAGCCCAAAGAAGAAAACGTCAATCAAATCCAGCTCTATTTGCATTATTTTAAAATTCCCAAGGGGATTTTGCTTTATGTCGACAAAGACAGGCTGGAATTGAAGGAATTTTTGGTCGAGTACAATCCTACTTTGGCTAAAAATCTTTTAAGCAGTCTGCAGGATCTTAAAACCAAAATCGACAAAAATATCATCCCTTCGAGACTGCCCGATTACCCTGAAAATTGGCAGTGCAGATACTGCCAGTTCAAGGATATTTGCGGCAAGGCCGACGGCAAGGAAGTGAAATGGGAAGAATTCAAGAAGAAAATAGAATTGACTGGGAAATAATTTTATGAAATCAAAAAGACTTCAAAGGTCTTTTTTTGTTAGGCCCACTTTAACTGTAGCCAGAGAGCTTTTGGGGAAGTTTTTGGTTCGGCGATATGACGGGAAAAACATTCCTTTGATGATTACCGAGGTGGAAGCTTACGTGGGTCCCAATGACAGGGCTTGCCATGCTAGCCGGGGGAAAACCGAAAGAAACAAGGTGATGTTTGATGAGGGAGGCAGATGGTATGTCTATTTCACTTACGGAATGCACTGGATGTTAAATATTGTTACCGGCCGCAAAAATTACCCGGCCGCTATTTTAATACGCGGAACCAATAAAATTACAGGTCCCGGTCGGTTGACCAAATATCTGAAGATCGATAAAAGATTCAACGGCAGTTTGGCCGATAAAAAAAACGGCCTTTGGATTGAAGACCGCGGACACAAAGTTAAACCTTCTCAAATTACTAAAACGCCGAGAATCGGCGTAGATTATGCGGGGCCGGCGTGGTCTAAAAAGCCCTGGCGTTTCACCTTAGGGAAGTAGGTCGTCAAAAAGATATATTTTCCCTTCGCTTTCAACGTATAAATCTTTCTTTTCTTTGTCCCAGAAAATCTTTGGGTTTTTAAATTCAGCCAGGTCGACTATATTTATTTTATCCCGGTTGTCAATTTCGCTGATTTTTATCTTATCCCCGACGCTGAATATCAAATAATGATTGGTCAGCCAAAAGATATTGCCGATTTTTTTTGAAAAGCGAGCGATAAAAACCTCTTCTCCTTTTTCCGGGAATAAAACCCGGATTTCATAATTGTTGGCCTTAATAACCTTCTTTTTATCCGAGGAGGTGGCCGTCATTTCCACCTTCGGCATTTCGTTGACAATGGTGAAATCTGGATTTTGGGGAAAAAGAATCACGTTTTTGGCCTCGGTTACCCGTCTTTCCCAGACCTCTAAATTTTTTTGCCAAGAATGGTAGCCCGCCTTTTTTATTTCCACCTGGTATTCCCTGGGAATTAAGTTTTCAATTAGGACGGAGCCGGTAAAGCCCGAGGTTCTTTTTTTAAAGTCGCCGTCAAGGTAAACCTGGGAGCTGGCAGGCAGTACTTTAAAATAAAGGCCGCCCGTCTGCACCAGCTCTTTTTTTTCAAAGTCAAAACGGTAGCCTTGGAAATATAAAAGTACGGTGGGCGCTGCCAGGAGGAATAAAAAAATGCAGAGTACGAATAAAATAGTTCTGGATCGCTTTTGCATAAGCATTATTATAATAACTATTTGACATCCAAAAATCAATCTGCTAAGATATTTGCAGTTCGCGAAAAACTAAAAAGGAGGCGTTGAGAATGAAAAAAGGTGCAAGAATGACTGAAGCAGAGAAGATTCTTGCCGAATGTCGCAATAATCTTAAAAGAGGGAGGGCGGTAGCCACTGGAATCGGTGTATTTGTAATAATGGTTCGAAACGGCGATCCGCTTCTTCGCAGAAGACTTGAAAAAGAATCTCTTTACCAGCAGGATCTTTCGGGAAAGTGGGAGATGCCCGGCGGTGGAGCTGAACTTTCTCATTTTTTGACATGGGCCGAGGACAAGAATGCCGAACGGCGTTACTGCGGTTCCATTTTTGAGGCTCTCAAACAAGAAATGGCGGAAGAGACCGGTTTGGCGCTTCTGGGTTTCCCTGACCATCTGTTGATGGTGCCGGCGTGGTTTCGGAGAGAATACATCAATAAAGAAACCGACGAAGAGCGCGTTACAATTGATGTTGCTTTTTCCCTGCCGATTCCTTTCGAGGCGCCCTTTATCGAAGAAACCAAAGTATTTCATGAAAAATTGGAAAGAAGAGAACTGATGTTTGTTCCTCGAAACAAATTGCAGGAAATTGAAATTGTTTCTCCGCGCATGCGTTTTCTCATCGAGAGGGGACTGGAAGTATACGATTTGCTGGGCGAATGATTAAGCAAGGCGCCAGCCTTTTCCGCGGCTCGCGCCTTTTTCTTTGCTTAGCTTGGCTAAGCAACTGTGATAAAATATATTAATATGCCGCTTTTGCCGAAAATTGAGAAAATTACCAGGGATGCGACAATTACCCATTTCTTTTTGATGTTCGGCTACAAGGTTTTTTCTTTGTATTTCCCTTTATTTTTGATAGCCAGGGGAATGTCTTTGCCGGAAGTGGGTTACGCCTACCTTTTGATTTATCTTCCCATAGCCGTGTTTTCTCCCTTAGTTGGCTTTTTAAATCATAAAATAAATCCAGCCGTGCTGGCGAGCGTCGGCATTCTGGGATATGGGATTTATTCTTGGGGCATGATTGCCATTCATAATCCCGCCCTTTTTTATTTCTGGCAGGTTATTTTGGGAATATCAGCCGCTTTGTTTTTTGCTTCATCCAGGGGAATCTTGATGGGTTCTTCTCTGGAAAAGCCCGATCGGGCTTTCGGCTGGTTTTATTCGGCTCCTTTTTATGCAGCAGCCGTGGCTCCGGCAATAGGAGCTTTTTTTATTTGGCAGTTTGATTTCGCCGGCGTCTTTCTTCTCAGTTTGGCTGTTCATATTTTCAATGCCATTTTCTGCTTTTTTAGATTGAGAGGGCCCGCCCGGATTTTACCGGATCACGGCTTTAATTTTCAAAACTTCAAAGCAAATCATAGTTTGGCTTTTCGGCGAATAATGCGAAAGCCGTTTTTGCTTTTAATTTCTGTTTCTTTTGCGGTTTTGCTTTTGGGCGGATTTTATCGAGCTTTTTTTATCTTGTTTTTAAAGCAGGAATTGGCCTGGTCACAGAATCTGATTTTGGTTTTTGGAGCTTTGTCTTCTTTTTTATTCTTGCCTATTTCCCTTTGGATTATAAAAAAACTGGGAACTCAGGAAACCAAAAAAACCATCTTTCAGGGCGGAGTCATATTCGGGATTTTTACGATATTATTTGGAGCGGCGGCTTCCTTTTTAAATTTTCTTTCAGTTTTGGTAATAGATTTGGGCAAGTCGATAGGTGGTTTCATGGTAAATTCTGGACGCAGCGGCCAGGTTAATAAAAAGCTAAAAAATTTCCCCGAGGAAGCCGGAGCCATCGATACCATTTTCGCTCCCTTGGGAACGGCTTTGGGGTCTTTGATTTCGGGTTTCTTGATTGGATTTCTGGGATTTAATTTAATGTTTATTTTGGGAGGAATTTCTATCGCGGCCATTTGCCAAATTCTTAAATTTAGATTAAGATAATAAAGTACAGTTATGGCTGAGAAATTTATAATCAATGGCGGGAAACGGCTCAAGGGAGAAATCGAAGTTAGGGGAGCCAAAAACGCGGCTTTCCCCATAATAGCGGCCACCCTTTTGACCAATGAGGAATGCGAAATTTCCAATCTTCCTTTGATTGAGGATGTTTTCAGAATGATTGAAATTGTTAAAAGCATGGGGGCCAGAGTTTCTTGGGTCGGGGAAAGGAGCATCAGGATTAAGGCTTCTGACATTGATCCCCAAGAAGTCAGAGAAGACCTGATATGCCTGCTCCGGGGCTCCGTACTGTTTTTTGGGCCTCTATTGGCAAGATTTTCAAAAGTAAGGCTCCCCAGGCCCGGCGGCTGTGTTATCGGGGCTCGGCCCATTGATACTCATCTGGACGGATTTTCCCAAATGGGAATTGAAAATAATTTTGATGGCAAGCGCTATTTTTTGGAAAATAAAGATAAATCCCGTTCGTCTTCGGGGAATAAAGAAGTGGTTTTGAACGAATTCAGTGTTACCGCTACCGAAAATCTGATGCTTTGTGCCAGCCTGATTCCCGTTAAGACAGTTATTAAAACTGCTGACCAGGATTATCAGGTGCAGGAATTAGCCGGGTTCTTAAGAAAGATGGGGGTTAAGATCAGAGGAGCCGGCGGCCATAAAATCGTGGTCGAAGGAGTTAAAAAATTGAAAGGAGCCAAACACAATTTGATTTATGATCCCATTGAAGCCGGCACCTTTATGCTGACCGCTGCGGCAACCAAGGGAAAAGTTTTAGTTAAGAATGCCGAAATTTCTTATTTGGATTTGCCTCTGAAGAAACTCAGGGACTTTGGGGTAAATTGCGAAATTTGCGGCAAGAAAGCCGTTCAAATCTTCCCTTGGAAAAATTTGAAGATAGATAAAATTCAAAGTTTGCCTTATCCTGGCATCCCTTCTGACTTGCAGTCGGCTTTCGGAGTTTTGGCCACCAGAGCCAGAGGATCCACTTTGATTCACGATCCTCTTTATGAAGGCCGTTTGAAATACTTGGAGGAATTGAACAAAATGGGAGCTGAAATATATTTTGCCGATCCTCACAGGGCCATTGTCAACGGCCCTACCAAGCTTCAAGGAAGAGAGCTGAGATCTTTGGATCTGCGTGGGGGAGCGGCTTTGATTATTGCGGGCCTGATTGCGAAAGGCGAGACCACAATTAACAATATTTACCAGGTGGACCGTGGTTACGAAAAGATAGAAGAAAGGCTTCAGGCAATTGGAGCTGATATTAAAAGAATACACAACAATTAATTATGTTTATCAAAAAAATCGGTATTGACTTAGGTACTTGCAATTCTTTGGTTTTTATTCCCAAAAAAGGCGTAGTTTTGCAGGAGCCTTCGGTGGTGGCCGTTTCTTTGGACGAAAACAGGATTTTGGCAGTGGGAGAAGAGGCTAAGGAAATGACCGGCCGCACTCCCGACACCATCAGAGTTTATCGTCCCTTGAGGGACGGGGTGATAGCCGATTTCCGGGTTACCCAAGCCATGCTTAGATATTTCATTCAAAAAACCGTGAGCCGGTTTCAATTCTTGAAGCCGGAGTTGATGATTTCTGTGCCAGCCGGCATCACTTCCACGGAAAGAAGAGCGGTGCTAGAGGCGGCGGTAAATGCCGGAGCCAAGGAAGCTTTTGTAGCCAAAGAGCCCATACTGGCCGCCATCGGGGCGGGTATTCCCATCAATGCCTGTTCGGGCCATTTGATAGTGGATATTGGAGGGGGGACTTCCGAAGTGGCGGTTATTTCTTTGGGAGGAATTGTGACTTGCAATTCCGTAAGGGTGGCGGGAGACAAGATGAATCTGGCTATTGCAGACTACATTAAGAAAAAATACAATTTGGCCGTGGGAGACCAAACCGCGGAAGAAGTGAAAATAAAAATTGGCACAGCTATCCCCCAAAAGCAGTCAGAAGAAATAGAAATCCGGGGCAGGGATTTGATTTTGGGCCTGCCCAGAAACATTAAGATTTCTTCTCAGGAGGTGGCAGGAGCCATTTCCGAACCTTTGGGAGAAATCATCCAAGTCATAAAGCAAGTTCTCAGGGACACTCCCCCCGAGCTTTCAGCCGATATTATGGACAAGGGAATGATACTTTCAGGAGGCGGCGCCTTGCTGAGAAACATTGACGATTTAATATCCCAGTCTACGGGCATACCCTGTTTTATAGCGGAAGACCCCCTGCTTTGCGTGGCTAAGGGAACGGGGGTAGTCTTGGAGAATTTGGAAGTTTACAAAAAAAGCATTACATCAAAGAGATAATGTCGTATCCCAAACAATGGCAATTCTTGAAAAAAATGGCGGAGCTGGGAAGAATACCCTCAGCTTTATTGTTTTCCGGCCAGGATCCCGAAAGCATAAAGAGTCTGGCTTTGGATTTTATCAGTTTGGTCAACGGAGAGAAGGTTAAAGAGGGGCACCCTGATTTATATATCGTTGGGCCCGACGAAGGCGGAGAGATTAAAATCAGCCAAATCAGAGAACTTCATGCCAAGTTGTCCTTGAAGTCTTATTCGGCTCCCTTCAAATCCATAATTATAAACAAGGCCCATACCCTTAACCGGGAAGCCCAGTCAGCTTTCCTGAAATTGCTGGAAGAGCCCAAGGGCTCCACTATTTTCATTTTGATTACAGAGTATCCCGACTTTTTGCTGCCTACCGTTATTTCCCGGGTGGAACATTTTAAGTTTCCTTCAAGGCTTCCCGCTTTGACGGATTTCCAAAAGAAAATGATTTTGGAAATGCAAAGGATTAAAAAAGCGGATTTAGCCGCACGTTTTCAATACGCCCGGAAGCTTTCCGAAAACCCCGAAAATTTAAGAGAGATTCTGGAAGCTTGGCTTAGATGTCTCCGCGGCGATTTGTTGGCGGGAAAGCAGGATAGAAAAAGCGTAAAAGTCGTCAAAACCCTTCAAACCGTGAATTTTCTGCTTTCCACCACCAATGTCAATCCGCGTTTGGCTCTGGAAGTCTTAATGATGGAGTTGTAGAATAAAATAATATGGAATACAAGGAAATTATTGAGAAAATTAGGCCGGAGTTGGAGAAGGTAATTAGATTCCTGGAGGGGGAACTGCAAAAAATCAGGACCGGTAGAGCTTCGCCCGCGTTGGTGGAAAATATCATAGTGGACTGCTTTGGTCAGAAATTGCCTTTAAAGCAGCTGGCTGCCATTTCCTGCCCCGAACCCAAGCAGATTTTGATTCAGCCTTGGGACAAGTCTTACATCGAAGGAATTGAAAAAGCCCTTCAGGGAGCTGGCGTAGGGGCCAGTCCCATAGTAGATAAAGAAGTTATCAGAGTTACCCTGCCGGATTTAACAGAGGAATTCCGCAAGGATTTGCTCAGAATCTTATCTGAAAAAAGCGAAGCGGCAAAGCAAACTTTGAGGCGATGGAGAGAAGAGGCCTGGAGAGAGATACAAGACCAGTTCAAGGAGGGAAACATTCGGGAAGACGATAAATTCCGAGCCAAAGACGAACTGCAAGACCTGATAGATGAGTATAACGAGAAAATAGAGGCACTGGCAGAGAAAAAACGGAAAGAGATAACGAGTTAATTGTCAATTATCAATTATCAATTATCAATCAATTTTTAAATTTACAATTTTTAAAAAACAAAATAATTGAAAATTTAAAATTGAAAATTTATTGAAAATTGGCCATTGAGAATTGAAAATTATAACTTCCGCATTTCAGCCTTATGTTTTTAACCATCTTTATCGCATTTATTGCACTAATTGGACTAATTATCATTCACGAGTTTGGCCATTTTATTTTAGCCAAGAAATTTGGAGCCAAAGTGGAGGAGTTCGGGATAGGATATCCCCCCAGGATTTTCGGGAAAAAAATAGGAGAGACAGTTTATTCCTTAAATCTCCTTCCTTTCGGAGCTTTCGTAGGCATCAAAGGAGAGCAAGGGGAGATTGAGGATTATCGCAGCTTTATCGGCAAGCCAATGTGGCAGAGATATTTGATTGTTTTGGGAGGGGTGGTTTCTTTTTGGATAATCGCTGCCATTATTTTAAGCTTTGTGGCCGGAGTTTGGGGCTTGCCTCCTTTGCTTTCCGACCATCAGGGACCATATCCTTGGTATCAGACGCCCTTTGCCGGTTTGATGGGTACGGGGAAATTGACTTTTTATATAGTGAACGGCTGGATTTTGGGATTAAAGGACGTCTTGGGAATAGCCGAGCTTCCCGAAGAAATGAAATTTGATTTGTTCGGCCCCCTAGGAATACTGAACTTGCTGAGAGAGTCGTTTATGGCGGGAATAAATTATTTTTTATTATTAATATCCTTGATTGCCGTGGCTCTGGCTTTGGCCAACCTTTTGCCAATACCTTCTCTGGACGGAGGGAAAATAGTGTTTTTAACCATTGAGGCTATCCGGGGCAAACCCATTAACCACAAGCTGGAGCAGAGAATCACGTCGGCTTTTTTCGTTTTGTTAATAATTATGATGATTTTCGTTACCATTAAATTTGACATCCCGCGGATATTTTAGGGGTCCCCAGCGGAACTGGGGAGAAACGGTAGCGCGCCGAACATAGCTTTCTCGCCCCGCTTTAGCGGAGCAAGTAGCGAGCGAGGCGCGAATGACGCGTGAGGCAATCCCAACTTTTCGCCAACTTAAAAAAAGAGCCCCCCAAGGAAACTGAATCAGTTTCCCACAAGCTGCTGGTCAGGGCCGACTTCATAGATCAGATGGCTTCGGGCGTTTACAACCTGCTTCCTCTGGGCCAGAGGGTTTATCAAAATATTGAAAACATAATCAGGAAGGAAATGACGGCTTTGGGAGGTCAGGAGGTTTCCTTGCAGTCAATGGTTCCCAAAAAGCTTTGGCAGGAGACGGGCAGATGGACCAGCATTGATCCTCCTTTGTTCAGGGTTAAAGACAGGCACGGGAGAGAGTTCGGACTGGGCTCCACTCACGAGGAGGTAATTACCGATATAGTCAGGCGGCGCGTCAAATCTTACAAAGATTTGCCTTTTTCTCTTTTCCAAATTCAGGATAAATTCAGGAACGAACTGCGCGCTAGCGGAGGTCTTCTGCGGGTCAGGGAGTTTGTGATGAAAGATTTGTACAGTTTTCACGAAAGCCGGGAGGATGCAGTCAAATTTTACGAGAAGGTTAAAAAATCATATTTCCGGATTTTCAAGCGCTGCGGACTGAGGCCCGTTTGTGTGGAGGCGGATCCCGGCACTATCGGCGGAGAGCTGTCACATGAGTTTATGGTTATTTCTCCTACAGGAGAAGATAAAGTTTTGATTTGTCAGAAATGCCACTGGGCGGGAAACGTGGAAAAATTCAAGAACATTAAGATTTGTCCCAAGTGCCAAGCTTCCCTGAAGGAATTTTCCTCCATTGAATCCGCTCATGCTTTTTATCTGGGGACGAAATACTCCAAAGCTATGGGAGCCAGTTTTATCGACAGGCAGGGGAAACTGCAAACCCTTGTTATGGGATGCTATGGCATCGGGCTGGGAAGGCTGATGGCCGCCATCGTGGAAGCGAATCACGATAAAAAAGGGATTATTTGGCCCGAGGAAGTGGCTCCCTTTGATGTTCACTTGATTGACTTGGGGGAAAAACAGGCAAGCGAAAAAGCGTACAAAGATTTACAAGCAGCGGGCGTTGACGTATTATACGATGATAGAGAAGAGAAAACCGCCGGCGAAAAGTTTGCCGAAGCGGATTTAATTGGAATTCCTTGGCGAGTTGTGATTAGCGAAAGGACTTTGAGAAAAAATTCCGCGGAGGTAAAAGCAAGGAGCAAAAAAGAATTGAAAATTGTAAAATTAAAAAATTTATTGAAAATTGAAAATTGGTAATTGAAAATTATATTTTATGTTCAATAAATTTTTCTCATATTTTTCACAGGATATTGCCATCGACTTGGGCACGGCCAACAGTTTGGTTTATGTTAAGGGCAGGGGAATAGTGTTGTCAGAGCCCTCGGTGGTGGCTGTGAACCAAAAGACGGGTCGAATTCTGGCTATTGGAGACGAGGCCAGGAAAATGGTAGGAAAGACCCCCGCTCACATTGTAGCCACCCGGCCTTTAGTTAAGGGAGTGATTTCCGATTTTGAAGTGACAGAGCAGATGCTCAGGTACTTTATTGAAAAAGTTCACCACAAAAAGTTTATCTTGACCCCAAAACCCAGAACAATTGTGGGGATTCCCTGCGGCGTGACGGAAGTCGAAAAGAAGGCGGTGGTGGACGCCGCCAAGTCCGCCGGAGCCAGGGAAGTCTACCTTATAGAAGAGCCCATGGCGGCAGCCATCGGAGCGAGACTGCAGGTTCAGGAAGCAGGGGGTAATTTCATCGTGGACATCGGCGGAGGGACGACAGAGGTTGCGGTAATTTCCCTCGGCGGACTGGTTTTGTCAAAGAGTTTGCGGGTGGCAGGAGACAAACTGTCAGAAGACATCGTTTATTACGGTCAGGAGGAATACAAGCTTTTGATCGGAGAGAGGACGGCGGAGAAAATAAAAATCGGCATTGGCTCCGCTTACCCTTTGAAAGAAAAAAAGGAAATGCCCATGCGCGGCAGGAATTTGGTTACCGGCCTTCCGGAAGAGATTTTGGTTTCCGATACAGATATCAGGAAGGCTTTGGAAAAATCAATAAGGCAGGTGGTGGAGACCATAAAAACGACGGTGGAAGAGACGCCGCCTGAGCTTCTCGCCGACATCATGTCCAGGGGAATATATTTGGCGGGAGGAGGCGCTCTTTTGCGGGGTTTTGACACTTTGATCAGCAAGGAAACCAAGATTCCCACCAAGGTAATCGATGATCCCTTGACTGCCGTGGTAAGGGGAGCGGGTTTGGTTTTGGAAAATCTTTCCGAGCTTCGGGAAGTGCTGGTGGAAACAGAAGACCTGGAACCGCCAAAGTAAATTTTAAATGCTGAATGGTAATTTTAAAATTACATCATTGAAAATTAAGCCATGATTAGCAAAAACGAAGTTAAACATATTGCTAAATTAGCTAGATTGGGGCTAAAAGAGGCGGAAATAAAAAAATTCCAGAAGGAGCTTTCCTCGATTTTGGATTATATAGAAAAGTTGAAAAAGGTGGATGTCTCAAAAACAGAGCCCACCTCTCATCCCCGCTTGATTAGAAATATTATGAGAAAAGATCAACCTCGGGACGAGAAAGCGGAGGTTAGAAAAAGACTGATTGAGGCGGCGCCCCGCCAAGAAAAGGGCTATGTAAAAGTAAAATCAGTGTTAAGACAATGAGATTGGAAGGATTAACCATCGCCAAGGCCCATCAGGGGCTGGTTAATAAGGAATTTTCTTCCTTGGAACTGACAAAATCTTTTTTGGAAAGGATCGACAGGTTGGACAAAAAGATTACCGCCTTCCTGACAGTGATTCCGGATTTAGCCCTTTGGCAAGCCAAAAGAATTGACGATTTAATTTCTCAAAACAGGCGAATACCGTTGTTGGCCGGGGTGCCCTGCGCCGTGAAAGACAATATATTGGTGGAGGGGGTAAAGTGTACGGCCGGTTCGAAAATCCTGGAGAATTATATAGCCCCGTATGACGCCACGGTAGTGAAAAAGCTTAAAGCGGAAGGGGCCGTAATTTTGGGAAAAACCAATATGGACGAGTTTGCCATGGGATCTTCTACGGAAAATTCCGCTTTCTTTCCCACTCGCAATCCTCATGATTTTTCCAGGGTTCCGGGAGGGTCTTCGGGGGGTTCGGCGGCGGCAGTGGCCGGAGACATGGCAGTTTACTCCCTGGGTTCTGATACAGGAGGTTCAATTAGAGTGCCAGCCGCCTTTTGCGGGGCTGTGGGTTTGAAGCCCACTTACGGAGCTGTTTCCCGTTACGGCTTGATAGCCATGGCGTCTTCCCTTGATCAGATAGGACCCATAACCAAATCTGTTGAAGATGCGAGAATTGTGTTCGATGTTATTTCCGGTAAAGATGAAAGAGATAGTACATCAGTAGAAAATTCAAAATTCAAAATACCCGTTGTTCTCACACAGAAAAATTCAAAATTAAAATTAAAAATTCAAAATTTAAAGATTGGGGTGCCCAAAGAATATTTCATCAAGGGCATGGATAAAGAAGTAGAAAGGTTGATTAGAGAAGCTGTTAAGAAGTTCGAGCAAGCCGGAGCTAAAGTTCAAGAAATAAACCTTCCCCATAGTACAGATTGTGCTCTGGCTGCCTACTATATTATTACTCCTTGCGAAATATCTGCCAATTTGGCCAGGTACGACGGAATAAAGTATGGGAAGAGCGCAAGGAAGGCAAAAGATTTAATGGAAGTTTATTTGAATTCCAGGGAAGAAGGGTTGGGGCCCGAAGTCAGAAGGCGAATTATGCTTGGCACCTATGCTTTGTCTACGGGCCACTACGAAGCTTATTACCTGCGCGCCCAGAAGGTGAGAACCAGGATTATTGAGGATTTCAACAAGGCATTTCAGAAAGCAGATATTATTTTGACTCCCGTTTCTCCCGTTCCGGCCTTCAAGATAGGGGAGAAAAAAGATCCTCTTTCTATGTATCTTTCCGATATTTTTATGACTGCCGTCAATTTGGCTGGTTTGCCCGGAATGTCCTTGCCTTGCGGTAAAGCGGGGAAACTGCCCGTGGGACTTCAAATCATAGGCAAGCCGTTCGAAGAAGATAAAATATTAAAAGTAGGAGAGATTTTTGAGAAACTTTAATTATGGACTTTCTAAACCTAGATTTTTTAAATATTGATTTTAACGCTGTCATTTCTTTTCTGACTTCGGCTGAAATTCAGGAGAAGCTTTTGCCGGTAAGAATTGCTTTTTTGGTTATTTCCGGCATTTTCCTGGGAATCATCGTTTTCATCCTTTTGACCAGCCATTATTTGCAGTGGTTGTTTATACAAGATATGTGGGAGTTTATAACCTATCGACCTTTTGGAGCCAAAAGAATTACCAGGCGCTGGCGAAAAATATTGAAAAGGCTGGAAACAGAGACGGAGTCGGAGTACAAACTGGCCGTCATTGAAGCAGATGACCTGCTGGACAGTTCTCTGAAAAGAATGGGTTATGCGGGGCAAAACTTGGAGGAGCGTTTGGATAAATTAACCTCAGCCACTCTCCCCAACATTGAAGCAGTAAAGAAGGCGCACCAGACCCGCAATGACATTGTCCATGACCCGGACTACAGACTTTCCTTGGAAGAAGTCAAAAAAACCCTGGATATTTACGATCAGGCTTTTCGTTCTTTGCAAATTTTAACTTAATGGTGTAATATATGTACTTGAGTATCGTCGCGGGGTGGAGCAGTAGTAGCTCGCGTGGCTCATAACCACGAGGACGCCGGTGCAAATCCGGCCCCCGCAACAAGAAAAATTTTCGCGAAACAAAAATTCATAGTAGGAGTCGGGAGGACTGGGTATCCTCCCGTGGTGGAAAAACAGCGAGCGCAGCGAGCGTTAGAAACCGAAGGCGTCTAAGGAGCGGCATAAGCCGCGACGCCGGGGTAGCTCAATGGTTAGAGCAGAGTCTTCATAAGGCTAAGGTTTGTGGGTTCGAATCCCACCCTCGGCACAAAAAAATATGGATGAGTTTAAATTATCAATTTTTATTATCTTAGTCACCTTGTTGGTGGGCGCTGGCATTGGAGTGGTAATTTATCAAACCCTCGCCAACTTCCAGCAATAAAATAAGGGGACGTAGATCAATTGGTTAGATCGCATCCTTGTCACGGATGAGGTTACCGGTTCGAGTCCGGCCGTCCCCGCCATTAGTTCTTTTATTCAGGCAAATAAAATCAAGGAGGTGAAATTGGTCA
>CAZALP010000002.1:0-30579 GCA_964486395.1 uncultured Candidatus Saccharibacteria bacterium | reverse complement strand
ATAAAATGGTTAAAATATATTTAGCCATTTTTTTTATTTTTAGAATTTGTTATAATAATAAAATGCGATCAGAGGGTTTTCCCCGACCCCCTTTCTTTTAGAAACTTTCGGTTTCTAATGGAACTTCGTTTTTGTTTTTTCCAATACGGGGACAACCCAAAATTTATTAAACTAAATTTTATGAAAAAATTAGCCGTCTTCTTTTTAGTTTTATTGGTTTTCGGAGCTTTCGGAGCCGGCTTTTACTTTGGCAAATCCCAGATTTCTCCCAGTCCTCCAGAGGGAGTCATTAATACCGAAATAGGAAAGCCGGAGGGAGTTGACTTTTCTCTTTTCTGGGAGGCTTGGAACACTTTGGAGAAAAACTTCGTGGACCGGGACAAAATTGACTATCGGGAAATGCTTTACGGCGCCATTAAGGGATTGGCGGGATCTTTGGAAGATCCTTATACGGTTTTCATGCCGCCGGAAGACGCCAAGGTTTTTAAAGAGGATGTTTCCGGCGAATTCCAGGGAGTGGGCATAGAGATGGGCATGAGAAACGGCCAACTGACCGTCATAGCTCCTTTGGAAGGAACTCCGGCTGACAGAGCCGGGTTCAAGGCAGGAGATAAGATTATCAAAGTGGATGGGCAAGATACTCAGGGAATCACCATAGATGAAGCGGTAAAGCTCATTCGCGGGCCCCGCGGCACGGAAGTTACCCTTACCGTTCTGCGGGAAGGGTGGTCGGAAGTCAAAGATTTCACCATTGTCAGGGATGTCATTGAAATTCCGGTTTTAACCTGGGAGATGAAAGATCCAAATATCGCCCACATCAAGCTTTACCATTTTTCTTCCACTGCCAGTTCGGCTTTTTCCAAAGCCGCTCTAGAAATCTTAAACAGTAAGGCAGAAAAAATAGTCTTGGATTTGCGCAACAATCCCGGCGGCTATTTGGAAGTGGCTCAGGACATCGCCGGTTGGTTTTTGGAAAAGGAAGACGTGGTCACCGTGGAAGATTTCGGAGGAAAGCAAGAAGCGGAAGTATACAAGGCCAAGGGCAATGAAAAGCTGCTTTCTTATCCCACGGTGGTTTTGATCAATCAGGGTTCTGCCTCCGCATCTGAAATTTTGGCGGGCGCCCTGCGAGACAACAGGGGCATAAAATTGGTCGGTGAAAAATCTTTCGGCAAAGGATCCGTCCAGGAATTGGAAGAATTGTCGGAAGGCTCTTTGAAGATTACCATTGCCAAATGGTTGACCCCTAATGGCGCTTTGATTGCAGAAAAAGGCCTGGAGCCCGATGTGAAAGTGGAAATGACCGAAGAAGATATCGAAGCTGGCCGCGATCCACAATTAGACAAGGCTATTGAAATATTAAAGACGCTGAGATAAAATAAAAATAATTTTGCGCATTTATGAAAGTCATTCTTCTAAAAGACATAGTCAATGTGGGAAAGCAGTACGAGGTCAAGAGAGTATCTGACGGCTACGCCAGGAATTTTCTGATTCCCAAAGGTTTGGCCAAACCCGCCACTCCCGAATCATTAAAGTGGCTGGAAACCCAAAAGGAAATTCTCCAGAAAAAAGCAGAAGAGGGTTTGAAAAAATCCCAGGAATTCGCTTCCAGCTTGGACGGCTTAGAGTTGGTGATTTCCGTTAAGATAGGAAACGAGGGGCAAATGTTCGAATCTATCGGTCCCCAAAAAATTGTCGAAAAGCTGAAGGAGACGGGATTTGAAGTCAAAAAAAGCCAGATTATCATGTCAGAGCCCATCAAGGAGTTGGGCGAATACCAGGTTAAAGTTCATTTAGAGCATAATTTGGAGCCGGAAATAAAAATAATTGTTATTGAGGAGAAGGTCTAATGCCAAAATATATCTTTGTTGCCGGCGGGGTAATGTCGGGAATCGGCAAAGGAGTGGCTACGGCTTCCATCGGAAAAATCCTGCAAAGCAAAGGATTTAAGGTTACTTGCATTAAGATTGATCCCTACGTGAATGTTGATGCGGGTACTATGAATCCCATAGAGCACGGAGAGATTTTTGTGACTTCAGACGGCACGGAGTGCGACCAGGATGTCGGCAATTACGAAAGGTTTATTTCGGAAGACCTGACGACGGAAAACTACATTACCACCGGCCGAGTTTATCAGTCGGTGATAAACCGAGAAAGAAATTTGGGATACGGCGGAAAGTGCGTGGAAGTGGTTCCCCACATTCCGGAAGAAGTGATCTCCCGCATTAGGAAAGCTCGCAGGAAAACCAAGGCTGATTTTGTTTTAATTGAGATCGGGGGAACCGTGGGAGAATACCAGAATTCTTTGTTTTTGGAAGCCGCCAGGATGATGAAGCTTCAAGATCCCCGGCAGGTTCTTTTCATATTGATAAGCTATCTGCCCGTACCCAGAATGATCGGAGAAATGAAATCCAAGCCCACTCAACAGGCAGTCAGATGGCTGAATATGGCGGGCATTCAGCCCGAAATGATAATTGCCAGGTCGGTTATTCCTATTGATGGGCCACGGAAAAAGAAAATATCCGTTTTCTGCAACGTTTCTGAGAAGGATGTTATTTCCGCTCCGGACATCAAATCCATATATGAGATTCCGCTTAATTTCGAAAAAGACAAAATGGGGGAGAGAATTCTGGCAAAGTTCGGCATTCGCGTCAAAAAGAAGAGCGACCTCAAAGATTGGAAAAAACTGGTAAAAGTTATTGAAACTGAGAAAAAACCCGTCAGGATAGGAATCATCGGAAAATATTTCGAAACCGGAAAATTCACCCTGATGGATTCCTATATTTCCGTTCTGGAAGCCGTAAAGCACGCGGCTTGGTTTCACAAAAGAAAACCCGAAATTTACTGGCTTTCGGCGAGAACTTATGAAAAATCCCCCAAATTTTTAAATGAATTAAAAGAGTTTGAGGGCATCATTGTGCCGGGCGGCTTTGGCAGCAGAGGCATTGAGGGAAAGATAAGAGCGATTGAGTTTTGCAGAAAGCATAAAATTCCCTTTTTGGGCCTTTGTTTGGGAATGCAGCTGGCCGTGGTTGAGTTTGCCAGAAACGTCTGCAAGCTTCGGGGAGCGCATTCCACTGAGTTCAATCCCAAAACCGCAAAGCCCGTCATTGACGTCATGCCAGAGCAAAAAGCCCTTTTGAAGGAAAAAAAATACGGAGGGACCATGCGCTTGGGAGAATACAAGTGCAAAATAAAGCCGAGAACCTTGGCTTTCAGGGCCTACAAGACTTCTTCTGTTATGGAGCGCCACCGCCACCGCTACGAGCTGAACAACATGTTCAGGGAAGCCTTGAAGATCAAGGGAATGGTGATATCGGGAGTCAATCCCGAGAAGGACTTGGTGGAAATTATAGAACTGCCCCAACATCCCTTCTTTTTGGCAAGTCAGTTTCATCCGGAATTCAAATCGCGCCCTTTGAGTCCTCATCCCTTATTCAGAGAGTTCATCAGAGCGGCTATAGAAAGAAAATAGGACAAAAACTTCCATACCCTAGAGTATGGAAGTTTCAGACCAGAATATTTTATTTATATTCGTAGTTTATTCTACATTAACCACTTTTACTATTCTTTGGGAATTATCAAATTTGTCGCTTCGCTCCCCAGACACCTTCGGTTTCTGGCGCTCGCCTTCGGCTCGCTGGTTTTCCACCACGGGAGGATACCCAATCCTCCCGACCCCTCCTGTGAAAATTTGATAATTTTATTCTACATTAACCACTTTTACTATTCTTTGGGAATTATCAAATTTTCTTTTTCTTTTGGTGGAAAAGCTAACTACACCCTCGGCCGTGGCGAAGAGGGTGTCGTCTCTTCCGCGCTTTACGTTTTTTCCGGGAAGGAATTTAGAGCCCCGCTGTTTTATTATTATTTGCCCGGGTTTGGCTTTTTGCCCTCCAAAAAGCTTAATTCCTAGATATTTGGGCAGGGAGTCTCTTCCCAGTTTGGTTGATCCTGCAGCTTTTGTCTTGGCCATACAAATTTACATTATCAAAAATTAATTACTCTGTCAATTTTCTTCAAATTATTACAGTTTCCTGCCGGAAATTCTCGGTGCTATTTCAAAAGCTCAGGGCGGAAGGCACTTACTTTAAGTATAATACAAGAATTGTGTCCAAAGCGGGGGACCTAACCCTCGCTTTTTTACTTGACTTGTTTTTTTGACCAGGCATATAATGGAGAAAGATGCCCAAAAAGAAAAAGAAAACTAAAAAAACCACTGTTCGCATACGGTCCACTGTTCGCACACAGCGAAAGAAAAAGAAACCCAAGAGGTCTCTGAAGAAAAAAGTTGGCAAAAAGGTTAAGAAGTCAAGGAGAGCACAGAAGAAAAAGAAATCCCGAAGTCCTGCTCTAAAACTCCGGGCTCGAAAGAAAAAAAAGGCGGAAGCCCCGGGAGAAACTGTCCACAGAGCCCGCATTAGAGTGATAGGCGTGGGCGGTGGCGGATGCTCTATTGTTTCTGAAATCGCTCCCCAGTTGAATAGGGTGGATTTTGTGGCAGCCAACACCGACCTTCAGGCCCTAAAGGGAATAGTGAAGGCCGTCAGAATTTTTCAATTCGGTCATAATTTGACGCGGGGCTTGGGATGCGGAATGGATGCTAAAGTGGGCCAGAAAGCCGCCAGAGAGGAAAGGAACAAAATAGCCAGACTTTTTAAGGGAATCGATTTGTGTATTTTGGTGTCCACTTTCGGCGGAGGGACGAGTTCGGGAGCGTGCCCCGAGTTTGCCAAAATAGCCAAAGAAATGGGAGTGATGACTTTCGGCATATTTACTTTGCCTTTTAAATTCGAAGGAAGTAAAAAGCTCCAAGCCGCCAAAAGTAGCCTGGAAAGAATCGCTCCCCATCTTAACGCTTTTTGCATTATTCCCAACGAAAACATCTTTAAGATTATCGACAAATCGACTTCCATTACTCAGGCCTTTTCTTCCATAAACAAGAGATTGGCTCAAAATCTCAAGGGATT
Organism: uncultured Candidatus Saccharibacteria bacterium; assembly: GCA_964486395.1. GTDB lineage: Bacteria > Patescibacteriota > Minisyncoccia > Minisyncoccales > MHMH01 > CAYYJV01. The sequence goes on along the minus strand of CAZALP010000002.1, from coordinate 25,609 downwards.
GATCGAAATGATTTATCTGCCGGGATTGATTAATATTGATTTTGCCGATCTCAAAACTATTCTGGAGGGCCGCGGCAAATTGTCGTATTTGAACAGTATTACCTCCCAGGGTTCCGGCAGATCGGGAGAGGTGGTAAAGGAAGTTTTAAAAAGCCCTTTGTCAGAGTATGGCATCTTGGGAGCTGAAAAGATAATCTATAACATTACGGCTTCTCAAGATTTGGGAATGAGGGAGGTCGAGGAAATTTCGCGGACAATTGCCGATTTCAACAAAAGAGCTAAAATCATTTTCGGTGTTTCTCAGGACGCATCCTACAAAGACAAAGTCAGAATTACTTTGTTGGCGGTGGGATGCGGCAAAGAGACAAAGCTCAAGCCAAAACGAAAATCCAAGCCCGACCTGAAGCCGGAATCCGAACCAGAGCCCGAGCCGCCGAAGGAAAAGCCCATTGTTCGCACACAGCCCAAGCCAAAAAGAAAAAAGCCCAAGAAAAATCCAAGACTAAAATCTAAGCCAAAACCCAAACCCAAACCAAAACCAAAACCAAAACTGAAAGCGAAACCGAAACCGCCTACTAAAAATTTAGCGGGAAGCAATTCCAAGCCAAGACCCGAGGAACCGGAGCAAAAACCTCCCACCAGGAAAAACGCTTTGGATTTGAGAAAAGAGGCGGAAAAAACGGAAAAAGACTTGCTAGAGCAAGAAAATCAATGGGATATCCCCGCTTTTTTACGCCGCAAAACAGAGGAAAAACAATAATTGCCCAACTATATTTTAAGGACAAAAATGTTAGACACCCGGTGTCTAACATTTTTGTTAGAATTGAAAAAGTTTTGCAAGTCGTGCAGAAAGTATACTGCTACATAGCAATGAACTTTTGTGTCAATTGCTTGATTTGAACAAGTTAAGTAAGTGGTGCAGATGGTGCAAAAAGCATACTATATTTGTGCTATTGATTTGGTGTGGTAAAATAAGAATGGATAAATAATAAATATGGCTGAAGTTAAAAAAGCTGTTATTCTAGTCGCAGGTCTGGCAACCAGATTTTTGCCTTTGTCCAAGGCGGTGCCAAAAGAAATTCTGCCTTTGGCCGACAAACCCATCATCAGGTATTTGCTGGAGGAAGCTTTGGCTTCCGGAATTACTGATATTGTTTTCGTAATCAGTCCGGGGAAAAAGAATGAAATTTTGGATTACTTCAAGAAATCTCCCAAACTGGAAAAGATTTTGAAAGAAAGGAAAAAAGAGGCAATCTTGGCAGAATTAAAAGAATTGGACGAGCTCGTCCGAAGTTTTTCTTTTTCCTTTGCCATTCAAAAACGACCTTTGGGAGACGGCCACGCTATTTTGCAAACAAAGAAAATTGTGGGTGACGAACCCTGCGCGGTTTTCTTTACAGACGATATTGTCGATTCTAAAGCCCCCTGCCTTTTGCAGCTCCTACAAGTTTACAAAACATGCCAGAAGCCAGTGGTCGCTTTGAAAAAAATTCCTCAGGAGAAAATTTCCCATTACGGCATAGCTGCCACAGACAAGATTGCCGCCAGACTCTACAAAATTAAAAAAATCGTTGAAAAGCCCTCTGTCGAATCGGCTCCATCCGATTTGGCGGTGGTGGGCAGATACGTTCTTGTGCCCGAGGTTTTTGACTATCTTAAAAAAATACCGTTCAATCATCGCGGCGAGATAATTTTGGCTGATGCCTTAGAGAAAATGACCCGGGATGGTAAAATAATCTATGGGCAGGAAATAGAGGGGGAATGGCTGGAATGCGGAGACAAATCCCGCTGGCTTCACTCTTTCTTTTATTTTTCTCTGAAGCATCAAAAATATGGAGACAGTCTCAAAAAACATCTTAAAAAATATTTATAAAGCCAGGCCGTCCGGAGTTCATAAATACGACTTCGGGCTTTTGCTGGTCATAGGAGGTTCTGAATATTATTCCGGCTCTCCCGCGCTTTCCGCCTTGTCGGCTTTCAGGGCCGGAGTGGATATGGTAAGAATTATAGCTCCCAGGAGGGCGGCGGACATCATAGCTTCTTTTTCCCCCAATTTGGCAACTCTTCCTTTGGAGGGCAAATGGCTGGAGGGAGAGCATTTGCCCACTTTAATCGGAATGACAAAATCCGCTCAGGCGGTGGCTAAGGGCAAATCAGCTGTGGTGATCGGAGGAGGCATAGGAAGGACGGAAGAAACCCAGGCAGCTGTCTGCGAATACCTTTCTCAGGTTGCCGTCCCTCTCGTGCTGGATGCCGATGCCATTCATGCTGTGGCAGAAAGGCCGGAAGTTTTCAAAGGCAAGGATTTTCTTTTTACTCCCCACGGTTACGAATTTTTCGTTTTGACGGGCAAGGAAGTGATTGGAAAATCCGACGCAGAAAAAATAAAAATCGTGCGGGAAGAAGCCAAAAGGCTCCAAACCACCATTTTGCTGAAAGGCAAAACAGATATTATTTCCAACGGCGGAAAAACGATGGTCAACAAAGAAGGCAGCTCCAAGCTTACTGTGGGAGGCACCGGAGACACCTTGGCTGGCATTGCCGGAGCCTTGATGGCCAGAGGAACGGATGTTTTCCAAGCCGCTTGCGCTGCCGCCTACATTAACGGCTCTGCCGGCAAGCTAGCCGCCCAAAAATTTGGCGAATCTGTCCTAGCCACGGATTTAATAGAAGAAATCCCCAAGGCTATAAAAGTATGACTTATGATTTAATTATTGTCGGCGGAGGGCCGGCCGGAATGACGGCGGGCATTTATGCCGCCAGGCAAAAACTTATAACTCTTCTGATTGCCAATGATTTCGGCGGCCAAATGGCCAGAAAGACCGTGGATATAGAGAATTATCCCGGTTTTGAAAAAATATCCGGCTGGGAATTAATTCAAAAATTTGAGAAGCATTTAAGGAAAAATAAAATTGATATTGAAAAAGACACAGTGGGGAAAATTAAAAAAATCAGCAGCGGCTTTGCAGTTTTCACTAGTTCCAGAAAACGATTTCAGGCAAAAGCAGTCATTATAACTTCCGGAGCCGACCCCCGGCCCCTGGAAGTGCCCGGCGAAAAAAAATTCATAGGAAAGGGTGTAAGCTATTGCACCAGCTGCGACGGTCCCTTATTTTCAGATAAAGAAGTGGCCGTGATCGGCGGAGGAAATTCCGGATTTGAAGCGGCCGCATTCATGACAAAATACGCCAAGAAAGTGTATATTTTAGAATTTGCCTCCAAGGTGAAGGCAAGCGAGGAAAACCAACAGCGGGCGGAAAAGATGAAAAAAATAGAAGTTATAACTTCGGCCGCCCTAAAGAAAATCCAGGGGAAGGATTTTGTTGATTCCGTGGTTTATCAGGACAGGAAATCAAAAAAACTTCAAACCTTGCGGGTTCAGGGAGTTTTTGTAGAAATCGGGAACCAGCCGGCCACTTCCTTCGTTAAAGATTTAGTGGATTTTAACAAAAAAGACGAGATAAAGATCAATCCTAAAACTTGCCAAACCCGCACTCCCGGACTTTTTGCCGCTGGAGACGTTACCGATGCTAAATGGAAACAAATTGTGGTGGCGGCCGGCCAGGGCTGCCAAGCCGCTTTATCGGCCTATGAATACCTCAAAACAAGCGGAACATGAAGACGGCTGTCTCAATTCCTTGGTAATACTTTTTTACCGATCGGCAAAAAATATTACAATTTCCTCAGCCGGCGTTTAATATGTCTAAGATAAAATCAATAAAGGCCAGAAAAATTTTGGATTCCAGAGCCCAGTGGACGGTGGAGGTCGATTTAGTTACAGACAGAGGATTTTTCCGGGATTCAGCTCCCTCGGGAGCTTCCAAGGGAAAACACGAGGCAAAGACGGTAGATTCCCAAACAGCGGTAATGAATGTGAATAGAATTGCCGCCCCCAGGTTAAAGGGAAAAAACGTTGCAGACCAAAAAGGAATTGACGAGATTTTAAAAAAGTTAAACATCGGCGCTAACGCTACCACGCCGATCTCGATGGCCGTTTGTCGAGCCGGCGCCGCCGCCCAAGGTCAGCCTTTGTACAAATACCTTGGTAATATATTTTTGCCGATTGGTAAAAATATATTACAATTGCCGAGAGCGGCTTTCAATGTAATCAACGGAGGGGCGCATGCGGAAAACGATTTGGATTTTCAGGAATTTATGGTTTTGCCGCAAGAAAAAACTTTCAGAAAATCGTTAGAGGCAGCTGCCGAAATTTATCAAAAATTAAGGAAAAAATTGGGGAAGAACGTGGGAGATGAAGGAGGGTTTGCTCCGCCTTTCCAAATTCCAGAACAGGCCTTGGAGTTAATCAAAGACAATAAGGTCATTATTGATGTGGCGGCCTCCCAGTTTTATTCGGAAGGAAAATACAAAATAAAGCGAGGAGTTTTTACGCCGGAAGGGTTTATCAGGTATTACCGGAATTTGGTTAAGAAATACCCCATCATTGGTTTGGAGGATCCTTTTTCAGAAACGGATTTGGCGAGCTGGAAGAAATTTAAACCCAACATTTTAATAATCGGCGATGATTTGCTGGTAACCAATCCGGCAAGGATAAAAACGGCCAAAGAGAAAAATCTTTGCAACGGGCTTTTATTAAAAATCAACCAAATAGGCACGGTAACGGAAGCCCTGGAAGCTGCTAAATTGGCAAAATCCTACGGCTGGAAAATTATGGTTTCCCACAGGTCCGGGGAAACTTGCGACGACTTTATTTCGGATTTTGCCGTGGGCATCGGAGCTGACTACATTAAAGCCGGAGCCCCCGCTAGGGGCGAAAGAACGGCCAAATACAATAGACTTTTAAGAATAGAAGAAGAGCTAAAATGAAAAAAATCCTTTTTATTGTCATTGACGGCTTGGGAGACAAGCCCGTTTCCCAACTGGGAAACAAAACTCCTTTGGAAGCGGCCAAAACTCCCAATTTAGACAAACTAGCAGAGAAGGGCAAATGCGGCTTGGTGGAGCCGGTTTTTCATACTGCCATTCCCACTTCCGAGGAAGGTCATTTTTCTCTCTTCGGCTACAATGCCAAAGTTTATTCCGTCAGGCGGGGATATTTTACGGCCACGGGTGCCGGAATGAAAATGAAAAAGGGAGATATCGCTTTGAGGGGCAATTTTGGCACGGTGGATGAAAGCTTTAACATGGTGGACAGAAGGGCGGGAAGGATAAAAAAAACTCAGCCTTTGATTGATTCTTTAAACGAAATGCAAATAGAGGGAGTGAAGTTTTTGATAAAGGCCGCCGGCGGCCATCGGATCGGCATCATCATGCGGGGCAAAAACCTGAGCAGCCAAATCTCAGACGGAGATCCTCATTACGGAAAGCTGGGAAAGAAAGCACAAAAAATAGTTCCCTTGGAGAAAACTCCTCAGGCCAAGTTTACAGCCAAAGTTTTAAATGAATTCTTGCAGAAATCCAGCCGGATTCTAAAAAATCATCCGTTGAATGAAAAGAGAAAAAAGCATGGTTTGCTTCCCGCCAACTACATTCTCACCAGGGGCGCCAGTCCTTTGGTAAAGCTGCCTTCTTTCAAGAAGAAATACGGATTAAGGGCTTGCTGCATTGCGGGCAAAGCTCTTTACCGGCAAATCGGAGAGGTTTTGGGAATGGACTTGATAAAAGTGAAGGGAGCGGACGGCTCTCCCAAAACTAATTTAAGGGGAAAAATCCAAGCCGTTTTAAGCTCGTTAAAGAAATACGACTTTATCTTCCTGCATATAAAAGCTGCAGACAGCTTGGCAGAAGACGGCAACTTCAGGGGCAAAAGAGATTTTATCGAAAAAATAGATAAACGCTTGGGGCCTTTGATGGGTTTGAAAAATATTTTGATAACGGTGACAGCCGACCATTCCACTTGCTGCGTTTTAAAAAGGCATTGCGCAGAGCCCATACCCCTCTTGATTTACGGCCGCGGTTCTGATAAAGTTAAAATGTTTTCCGAAAAAACCTGCAAAAAAGGCAGAGTCGGCAAAATTAATCAATTAAAATTAATGTCAATTTTGTTAAATAGTTGCTAAAGCAAATTTAACAAGGTTAAAAATTTACCATGAACAAAAAAACACTTATCGTTTTCGTGGCCGGAATATTAATAGGGGGAGGCGCTTTTTACGGCTTTCAATACAGCCACGAAGGTATTTCTGCCCAAAAGGCTGCAGACAAAGCTCTTAATTTCATTAATAACAACATCGAAGAGGGTGTTACGGCTTCCTTGCTCGATGTTTCCGAGACATCTGGAGTTTACAAAATTCACATTGAAATTGCCAATCGGGAATACGAGTCTTACGTGACCAAAGACGGCAAGCTTCTGTTTTCTTCCGGGATTTCTTTGACGTCAACTCAGGAGGAAAATCAAGCGGCAACTAGTATTCCTCAAACCAAAAAGCCGAAAGTAGAATTGTTCGTTATGTCTTTTTGCCCTTACGGCAATCAAGCTGAAAATACCATGTTGCCGGTTTACAATTTGTTGAAAGACAAGGTTGATTGGAACATCCATTACATTGTGAATGTCAGCAATGGAAATGTGTCTTCATTGCACGGTCAGCCCGAAGTCGACCAAAATAAAAGGGAGGCTTGCGTTCTGCAAGAATGGGGAATGGATAAATGGTGGCAGTTTACAACTTACGTGAACGACAATTGCGGCAGTAACGGCTCGTGTTGGCGGGAGGCGGCCGAAAATGCAGGATTGGATATTTCGGCCATAACCAATTGCGTTTCCTCAGAAGGACTTTCCCTGATGAAAAATGAAGCTTCCGTAACCAATGAGGCCGGCGTAAACGGAAGCCCGACCTTGATCATAAACGGGGTGAAGACAAATTCCGTTTATCATTACGGAAATTCGCAGGCTTATCTTGGTGCTGTATGCTCAGCGTTTGAGTCTGCTCCCGAGGAATGTTCTCAACAACTTCCCACCAGCGGCAATACATCTTCTGGCAGCGGAAGTTGCCAATAACATCATATGAAATATTTCATCGGCGTTGACGGAGGAGCCACTCAGAGTTCCGCTGCCGTGGCCGGAACAAACGGAAAAATCATCAGCCGAAAATCCGGTCCGGCTCTCAATTACCATGCTATTGGAGAAAAGCAGTGCGAGAAAAATCTGCGAAAGCTTCTCCAGCCGCTCCTAAAAAAATATAAAGTCGTCAAAACAATAGTCATCGGTTTTGCCGGCTTGGATAGCCCCCAAGACCGTCAGGCATACAAGAAAATAGTCAAAAAAGTTTTGCCCAGAAACATTAAAGCGCTTCTTTTTAATGACGCCGAAATAGCTTTGGAAGCAGCTTGTTTCGATCATAAAAAACCTCGAATTTTAATAATTTGCGGAACCGGCTCCAGTGTTTACGGAGAGTACGGAAACAAAAAAGCAAAAGCTATCGGTTGGGGCTTTCTTTTGGGAGACGATGGATCCGCTTTCTGGTTGGGCTCCTGGGCTTTGAGGAGCGCGGTGAGGGTTTGGGACGGCAGAGAGAAAAAAACAGTTTTGGAAAAATTAGTTTTAAGAAAAGCCGGCAAAAAAGATATTTCCCAGCTGATTCCCGAGATTTATGATTATTGGCACGAAAAGCCGGAGGAATTTAAAAAATACATAGCCTCCTTTGCCACACTCTTTCATGAGGCCAAAAAAGATTCCGTGGCAAAAAAAATCATTGAACAAGCAGCCGAAGAATTGGCTTTAGGAGCCAGGGCTGTAGCGAAAAAGCTCGGCATAAGGAATAAACCTTTTTGCGTGGGATTTATTGGTTCTGGTTTCAAAAACCCTGGACTTCTGCCTGCCTTAGTTGGCAAAATAAAAAAACAGCACCCAAAGGTCCATTTTGTATATAATGTTAACCCGCTTCAAGGAGCTGTTAATTTAGCCATTAAACATGCCAAAAGTTAAAGTATACTCTACGCCTACCTGCCCTTACTGTGTAACCGTGAAAGAATTCTTGAAAGAGCATAACATCGATTTTGAGGATGTTAATGTGGCAGAAGATTTAGTTGCCCGCGAAGAAATGATTAAAAAATCCGGACAGATGGGAGTCCCCGTCGTAGACATCGATGGTCAAATTGTGGTAGGATTTGATAAAGAGAAAATTAGCAAATTATTAAAATTATGATCAAAATCGCTATCAACGGTTTTGGCCGAATCGGCCGGTCCGCTTTCAGGAGAATTGTTGAGGATCACCTAGGACTGAAGGTGGTGGCAATCAACGATTTGACCGACAGAAAAACCCTGGTTCATCTTTTAAAATACGACTCTGTTTATGGCCATTATTCCAACGCCGAAAAAGCCATGCAGGGAGTGAAGCTTTTTGCGGAAAAAGATCCTGCTAATCTCCCTTGGAAAAAGCTGGGGATAGACGTGGTTTTAGAGTGTACCGGCGTTTTTAGAAAATATGATGATGCCAAAAAACACATCAAAGCCGGCGCCAAAAAGGTGATAATTTCTGCTCCTTCAAAAGACCCCAATAAAATTCCTTCCTATGTGTTGGGGGTGAACGCCGATAAATTGGATTTGAAAAAATACGACGTTTTGGAGATGGCTTCCTGCACTACCAATTGTCTGGCTCCTGTGGCCAAAGTTTTGCACGAAACCCTGGGGATTGTGCACGGATTTATGACTACGGTTCACAGCTATACCAACGATCAGAGAATTCTGGATCTCCTGCACAAAGATTTAAGAAGGGCGAGAGCGGCTGCTCTAAATCTTATTCCCACTTCCACGGGAGCAGTAAAGGCCATAGGCAATGTACTGCCGGAATTGAAGGGGAAATTGGACGGCATTGCCATCAGGGTTCCCACTCCCACGGTTTCCATTCTGGATTTGATTTGCGAAGTGAAAAAGAGGACTTCGGTAAAGGGCATAAATTCAGCTTTTGTTAAAGCCGCCAAGCAAAAAGAGTTAAAAGGCATTTTGGCGGTGGAAAAACTGCCTTTGGTTTCTTCGGACTACATTGGCAATACTCATTCTGCCATTGTGGATCTTGAAAACACCATGGTTCAAGATAATTTGGTAAAAGTTTTGGCTTGGTACGATAACGAGTATGGCTACGCTTGCCGTTTGGCCGAATTTGCCGAATTCGTCGGCAAAAAACTGTCATAAAATTAGGCGATATGCTGCACCATCAGGTGGTGCAACATTAATGTGATCAGGCCCGAGAGGGCTTGATTTTTGTTTTCCACAGTTGGAGAGGAGATGAAGGTGATGTATAATCAAGTAATATGATAAAAAGAGGAGAATTATATTATCCATCTAAAAGTTTTCAAAAGAAAGCCTGGATTTCCGACCCCAAAATCTACAAAAAAGCTGAAAAGGATCCGGTGAAATTTTGGGAGAAGCTGGCCGGAGAGCTTTTTTGGTATAAAAAATGGCAAAAGGGCTTTGTGCTTGGTCCGACCAAGCACAGGCCCCCGTATTTTAAGTGGTTTATTGGAGGGAAAATAAATATTACTGAAAATATCTTTGAGAAGAATTTGGCCGGCTGGGAGAAAATAAAAGATAAGCCAGCTTTAATTTGGGAACCCGAGCCAATCAATGAGAAGCCCCGGATTTTAACTTACAAAGAATTGTTTTCTGAAGTCTGCAAATGTGCTAACTACCTGAAAAAGTTGGGGGTCAGGAAAGGAGATAGGGTGGGAATTTATCTGCCGATGATTCCGGAAGTGGTAATAGCTATGCTGGCTTGTGCGAGAATCGGGGCTGTGCACTCGGTAGTGTTTTCAGCTTTTAGCCCTTCCGCTCTAAAAATTAGGCTGCAGGATACCCAGGCCAAGGTTTTAATTACAGCCGATAAATATTACAGAAGGGGGGGGTTGATTGATTTGGAAAAAAACGCCAGAGAAGGAGTTAAGAATACGAAAGTAAAAGAGATGGTGCTGGTAAAAAGAAATGAGAGCGTTCCCTGGAGTTCGGAAAAAGATAATTGCCCCGCAACGGTTATGGATTCAGAAAATCTGCAGTTTATACTTTATACGAGCGGTTCAACTGGTCGCCCTAAGGGTTGCGAGCACGTTTGCGGTGGTTATACCGTACAGGCTTATTGGACCGGCAAATGGATTTTTGATTTTCATAAAAAAGACGTTTTCTGGTGCACTTCCGACCCCGGATGGGTGACAGGCCACACTTACACCATATATTCTCCTCTTTTGAACGGCATTGCCACTTTGATGTTCGAAGGAGTCCCTGACTTTCCCACACCCGACAGATGGGCTCAAATCATCGAAAAGCACAAAGTAACCATTTTTTACACAGCTCCCACTGCCATCAGAATGTTTGAAAAATACGGAGCAAAAGTCATTGAAAAATACAAATTCAAGCAGTTGAGATTGCTGGGAACTGTAGGAGAGCCCATTGATGAAGCCGCCTGGCTTTGGTATTTCGAAAACGTGGGAAAGAAAAAATGTCCCATTGTGGATACCTGGTGGCAGACAGAGACAGGAGGAATTCTGCTGACTTCTTTGCCGGGAATGGGTCCTTTCAAGCCGGCTTTTACAGGCCTTCCCTTTCCCGGAATTAAAGCTGATATCCTGGACAAAGACGGAAAATCTTGCCCTTCGGGAAAGCAGGGGAATTTGGTCATTCTACCTCCTTTTTCTCCCAGCCTGCTGAGGGGAGTGTACAAAAACCCTCAGAAGTATTTGAAAACTTACTGGTCTCAGTACGGCAAGAAAACATATTTTACCTCGGATGGCGCTTTGAGGGACAAACAGGGCTTAATCCGGATAGTCGGCAGGGTGGACGATGTAATTAAGATAGCCGGTCATAGATTGACCACAGGAGAGCTGGAGGAAGCCGTCAATTTGCATCCGGAAATTTCAGAGTGTGCGGTTATCGGTATTTCTGATAAAATAAAAGGGGAAGCTCCCGCAGTTTTCGTAATTTACAAGGGCGCAAAAAGCCAGGAGGAAATTAAAAAGGAAGTGGTGGAACAAATCAAGAAGGAAATAGGACCCATCGCTCTTCCAAAGGAAGTTTATCTAGTGGAAGATCTGCCCAAAACCAGATCCGGCAAAATCATGCGCCGCATTTTAAGGAAGCTTTTTACCGGAGAAGAACTGGGAGATTTGTCGACTTTAGCCAATCCTAAAATCGTGGATAAAATTAAAAAAATAATTCATGGCTAAAAAAGGGTTTACCTTAATCGAGCTTTTGGTAACCATAACCATAATTGGGTTGCTGGTTACCATTGTCATAGTTAACGTGCAAAATTCCAGAGCCATGGCCCATGACGTCAATATTCAAAGATTTATGTATCAGCTTAGGAATGCCGCTCAATTTAGTTACAACCAGATAGAAAGCTACGAGGGAGTTTGCGATGAGTCCAATAATACCTTGAGCGACAGCGGGGATTTCGGATTTTTGGAAGACGCTTTGGAGAAAGAAAATTCCGGGCAAGTGGTTACCTGCTTTGAATCAGCTGACGGAGAAGGATTTGCCGTTTCTTTTCCTCTGGTAGCCAGCAAGGGAAAACATTGGTGCGTGGAGGCTGCCGGTGCAGGAATAGAGATTAACGCGCCCATTACTTCGGCCAGTTGTAAATAATTGTAAATAACATGCAAAAACAACAAAAATACATATTGTGGTTTAATGAGATAGACTCCAAAGATGTGGCTTTGGTCGGAGGAAAAAACGCTTCTTTGGGGGAGATGTATCGGAATCTTTCCAAAAAAGGCGTCAACATTCCCGACGGTTTTGCTTTAACCGCTTCCGCTTACTGGTATTATTTAAGAAAAAACGGCATTGATAAGGAACTAAAGAAGATATTCAAAGAGTTCGATCCCAAAAGCTTGCCCAGCTTGAGGAAAACCGGTAAGGCGGCCAGAAGCCTTTTGCTGCGCGGTGTCATGCCGCCGGATCTGGAAAGGGAGGTGTCCGCCAACTACCGAAGACTGTCAAAGGAGTACCAAATGAAAGAAGTCGACGTGGCAGTGCGCTCCTCTGCCACCGCCGAAGACATGCCTTCCGCTTCCTTCGCCGGACAGCACGAAACGTTTTTGAACGTGAAAGGAGAAGGCGCCCTGATAGACGCTTGCAAACAATGCATGGCTTCATTGTTTTCAGATAGAGCCATTGCCTACCGGGAAGAAAAGGGCTTTTCTCATTTAAAAATAGCTTTGTCGGTGGGAGTGCAAAAGATGGTTAGGTCTGATCTGGCGTCGGCCGGAGTTATGTTCACTATGGACACGGAAACCGGCTTTAATAAAGTAGTGCTGATTAATTCCATATACGGGGTCGGGGAAATGATAGTTAAGGGCAAAATTACCCCCGATGAATTTTTCGTTTTCAAGCCCACTCTCAAAAAGGGTTACCATTCTCTTATTATTAAGACTCTTGGCAGAAAAACCAAAAAATACGTTTACGGCAAGTTGGGAGGATTAAAGGAAAGGCCTGTCAAGTCCAGCCTTCAGCTGAAATTTTCTCTGAGCGATCAAGAGGTTTTGCAGTTGGCTAAATGGGGATGCGCCATAGAAGAACATTATAATTTACCTCAAGACATCGAATGGGCCAAAGACGGCAAAACCGGGCAGCTTTTCATAGTCCAATCAAGGCCGGAAACCGTTCATACTCCGGGGGAAAAGACTTTTTACCAGGAATATAAAATAAAAACAAAGCAAAAGCCGATTTTGACAGGCACTGCCATTGGCAACAAAATCGGCCATGGAAGAGCGAGAGTGATTCCGAGTATTTCCCAGATTTCCAAATTTCAAAAGGGAGAAGTTTTGGTAACCAGAATGACTGATCCTGATTGGGTTCCGGTAATGCGTATTGCTTCAGCCATTATTACGGAAGAGGGAGGTAAAACTTGCCATGCCGCCATTGTTTCTAGAGAACTGGGGGTGCCTTGTATTGTTGGCTCCGTTGATGCAACTAAAAAATTAAAAACAGGTAAAGTAGTGACAGTAGATTGCACCCAGGGATCGGAGGGAAGAGTTTTTTGGGGCAAAGTTCCTTTTAAGGTCAAAAGATATGATTTTAAAAAATTTCCTAAACTGAAAGTCAAAATTATGGTAAATATTGGAATTCCTGACACAGCTTTTAAAACTTCTTTTTTGCCCGTTCAGGGGGTGGGGCTAACAAGAGAGGAGTTTATTATCACTGAAAAGATTAGAATTCATCCTTTAGCTTTGTTTTATTTTAATAAATTAAAAAACAAAAAACTTAAAAAGCAGATTGCTAAAATTACCATTGAACACAAAAATAAAAGAGAGTACTTTATTAAAGAGTTGGCCGAAGGTATAGCTCAGATAGCTTCAGCCTTTTGGCCCAAAGAAGTGATTGTTCGTTTTTCTGATTTTAAAACTAACGAATACCGAAATTTAATTGGAGGGGAGCTTTTTGAAAAAGAAGAACAAAACCCTATGCTTGGTTTCCGGGGAGCATCCCGATATTTAGATAAAAAATTTCAGCTAGCCTTCCGAATGGAATGTCAGGCTATAAAGAGAGTAAGAGAGGTTTTTGGGTTGAAGAATGTCTCGGTGATGGTGCCTTTTTGTCGAACAGTGGAAGAGGGGAGAAAAGTGTTAAAGCTAATGAAAGAATATGAACTTGAGCGAGGTAAAGACGGCTTGAAAATTTATGTAATGTGTGAAATTCCTTCCAATGTAATTTTGGCTGATAAATTTTTAGAAATTTTTGACGGCGTGTCCATCGGCTCCAACGACCTAACTCAGCTGGTTTTGGGTATAGACAGGGATAACGCCAAAATAGCCAAGACGGGAGACGAACGGAATGAAGCGGTAAAGAAGATGATTTCCCAGGTTATAGCCGTTTGCCGCCGCAAAAAGAAATACTGCGGCATCTGTGGTCAAGCACCCTCGGATTTTCCGGAGTTTGCCAGGTTTCTGGTTAAAGAAAAAATAGAGTCAATTTCGCTTAATCCCGATACTGTAATCAAGACCCTCTTGCATCTTAGCAAATTTTAAAATATAATAAGGAATTGTATGAAGTATGTATATTTATTCAGTCAACAAAAAGCTGAAGGAGAGGCGGAAATGAAGGAGCTTTTGGGTGGAAAGGGAGCTAACCTTGCTCAAATGGCTAAACTGGGCCTACCCATTCCTCCGGGCTTCACCATCAGTACTGAAGCTTGCACTTACTTTTATAAAAACAACCAAACCTATCCTAAGGGTCTAAAAGAGGAGGTGGATAAAAAGATAGAAAAGGTGGAAAAGATCAAGGGAGCTAAATTTGGAGACAAAAAAAATCCTCTTTTGTTTTCGGTTAGATCTGGAGCCAGAATTTCCATGCCCGGCATGATGGATACGGTTCTCAATCTAGGGCTTAACGACGAAATCGTAGAAAAACTCGCTGAATCCAACCCTCGTTTTGCTTGGAACGCTTATTGGCGTTTCATTTTCATGTTTGCCGACGTAGTTATGGGAGCGGAAAAGGAAGAATTGAACGAAGTACTGGAGGGTTTAAAAAAAGAAAAACGCCTTAAAGAAGATTTGGAACTTTCGGCCGAAGACTGGCAGGAGACAGCAAAACTACTGAAAGCAAAAGTTAAGCGTTTGACAGGCAGGGAGATACCGCAAGATCCCAAGGAGCAGCTTTGGCAGGCCATTTCAGCTGTTTTCAAATCCTGGCAGAATCCGAGAGCCATCACTTACAGAAAACTGAACAGGATTCCGGCCGAATGGGGAACGGCTGTCAATGTTCAGTCAATGGTTTTCGGCAACCTTAACGATAAATCGGGGTCCGGCGTGGGTTTTACCAGGGATCCGGCTACCGGAGAAAAAAAGCTTTACGGCGAATTTCTTGTTCAGGCCCAAGGCGAGGATGTGGTGGCTGGCATAAGAACGCCCCAACCCATGGAGAAACTACGGGAAACGTTCCCGGAGTGCTATGAACAGCTTTTGGATATTTCAAAAAAACTGGAAGACTATTACCGCGATATGCAGGACATTGAATTTACCATTGAATCGGGAAAGCTCTGGATGCTGCAAACCAGGACCGGCAAAAGAACAGCGGCAGCAGCCGTCAAAATCGCCCTGGACATGGTTAAAGAGAAACTGATTGACAAAAAGAAAGCAATTTTAAGAATAGATCCCTATTCCATTGAAGGTCTTTTTCGGCCTTCTTTTGACCCTAAATTCAAAAAAGAAATTCTGGCCAAAGGTTTGGCAGCTTCCCCGGGAGCGGCGGTGGGAGAAGTGGTTTTTGACCCCAAAGAGGCAGAAGATTTGGTTGAAAAGGGCCATCAAGTGATTTTGGTCAGGACTGAGACTTCTCCCGACGATATTCACGGCATGGCTGCGGCCGAAGGTATTTTAACTGCCAGAGGGGGACAAACTTCTCACGCCGCTTTAGTGGCCAGGGGAATGGGGAAGCCCTGTATTGTGGGTTGTGAATCCCTTTACGTGGATTATAAGAATGGCTTTTTCAAAGCAGGAGAAACTGAAGTCAAAAAAGGAGAGAAAATCAGCATAAACGGCACTACCGGAGAAGTTTTTCTGGGAGAATTGCCCACTGTCCTCCCTACAGTGTCAGAAGATCTGGAAGAAATATTGAAATGGACCGATGAGTTTAGAAAGTTAAAGGTGTACGCCAATGCCGACACTCCTTTGCAGTCAAAGCAGGCCAGAGATTACGGAGCCGAAGGCATAGGGCTTTGCCGCACCGAGCATATGTTTTTTGAGGAAAAAAGGATAGATGTTTTCCAGCAGATGATTTTGGCTAAAAATAAAAAAGACAGGGAGGAGGCTCTGGCTAAAATACTTCCCTTGCAGAAAGGAGATTTTTTGGAAATATTCAAAGTAATGGAAGGCCTGCCCGTTATAATCCGCTTATTGGATCCTCCGCTCCATGAGTTTCTGCCTCGAGAAGAAAAAGATATAGAAGAGTTGGCTCAAAAAACAGGCATTGCTTTCAGAGAGCTTAAAAACAGAGTGGAAGCCTTGAAAGAAACCAACCCCATGCTGGGCCATCGGGGAGTCAGGCTGGGTATCACTTATCCAGAAATTTATCAAATGCAAGTAAAAGCCATAATGGAAGCCGCCACCGAATTGGCGCAAGGGGGGGTAAAAGTTATGCCAGAGATAATGGTTCCTTTGGTGCTGGATAAGGAAGAATTCAAAAAAATCAAAGAAGCGATTGAGGAAGTTTGCGCGGGAAAGAAGATAAGCTGCAAAATCGGAACGATGATTGAATTGCCCAGAGGAGCTATTTTAGCAGACGAGATTGCCAAAGAAGCGGAATTCTTTTCATTCGGCACCAACGACTTGACTCAAACGACTTTGGGGGTTTCGCGCGACGATGCGGGCAGATTCCTGCCAGTCTATCTGGAAAAGAAGATTTTTGAAGACGACCCCTTCATTTCTTTGGATCAAAAAGGGGTGGGAGAGCTGATTAAGATGGGTCGCGAAAAAGGCAAATCGGTCAGAAAAGATATTGAAATAGGGATTTGCGGAGAGCACGGCGGTGATCCGCGGTCAATAGAATTCTGCCACAAAGTTAAACTTGACTATGTCAGCTGTTCTCCCTTTAGGGTGCCCATTGCCAGGCTGGCTGCCGCTCAAGCAGCTTTGCTAAATATAAATAATTAAAGTGTATGGATATTGTTACATTTGGATCTGCGGTCAGAGACACTTATATCAGATTAAAGGACGAAAAGCGCTTTGTGCTCAAAGATCGGCGTTTGGTTGAAGGAAAATGTTTCAGTTTTCCCGTAGGCAGCAAAATAGAAGCCAAAGAAATGTACGTTTCTTCGGGAGGCGGAGGAACCAACACCGCAGCTACCTTTGCCAAGCAGGGGTTCAAGACGGCCTATGTTGGCAAAATAGGGACGGATAAAAGGGGAGAGGCTTTAATGGAAGAGCTAGCCGATATTGGCATAGACACGCGCTTTGTAGCTAGCGACAAAAAACATCGCACCGCCTATTCTTTGATTATTTCCCTGGACAGCGGCGAGAGGACCATTTTGGTCTATCGCGGCGCTTCCGACTACTTAAGCCGCGAGGAAATACCATGGAAGGAAATCAAGAAAGCCTGCTGGTTTTATCTGGCTCCCTTTTCCGGCAAACTGGCCAAACTGACCAAGTCCTTAGTTGATTTTGCTTACGAAAACAAAATCAAGGTTGCTTTCAATCCGGGCTACAGCCAGCTTGATTTACCTCAAAACACTCTGCGGCACATTTTAAAGAGAATAGACGTTTTGATTCTGAACGAAGAAGAAGCCTCAAAACTAACCAAAATTCCTTACCAGAAGGAAGAAAAGATTTTCCGCCAAATAGACGAATGGGTCGGGGGAGTCACTATTATAACTAAGGGAAAGAAAGGGGCTACGGCTTTTGAAAACGGAAGTCTGTACTACGCTCCTATTCTGAAAAGAAAGGTGGTTGACCTTACGGGAGCCGGAGACAGCTTTGGAGCGGGATTTGTTTCTCATTTCATGCGGCAGAGAAACATTGAAAAAGCGCTCCAGCTGGCTATTGCCAATTCTGCTTCCTGTCTGCAGGAAAGAGGAGCCAAAGAGGGGCTGCTGAAAAAAGGAGAAAAGTATCCAAAAGTGAAAATAACCAAGAAAAAGTGCAGTTCAAAAATCAATACTTGCAATTTTAAGTGTTAATATATGGACCTCTTACAATATTTTAAGAAGGCGGAAAAGGGGAAATGGGCTTTGGGTCAATTTAATTTCTACGATGAAGAGCAGTTGGTTGGCATAATTGAGGCGGCCAGCCGGCTAAAAGCCCCCGTTATACTTGGAACCTCAGAAAGGCAGAGCAAGAAGGTGGGGCTGAAGAAAATTGTGGCTCAAGTGGCAGAATACAAGAGGAAATATCATCACCCCGTTTTTTTACACCTTGACCACAGCCGCTCTTTCGATTATATTATAAAGGCGATTGCGTCCGGCTACGATTCGGTTCACTTTGACGGCTCTGGGCTTCCCCTGAAAGAAAACGTCAGGATTGCAAAAAAGGTGGTGAATTACGCCAAAAAGAAAAAAATTCCAGTGGAGGGAGAGATTGAAGCCATTCAGGCCGTAAACAGAAAAAAGGAAACATTGACCGATCCTGCCATAGCTCGCAAATTCCTGAAAGAAACCAAAGTGGACACTTTGGCGGTGACAGTGGGAAACCTTCACGGCATTAGCAAGTCCGGAATTAATCCAAAACTGGATTTGAAAAGATTGGAGAGAATAAAGAAGGTTGTGGGCAAAACTCCTTTGGTGTTGCACGGGGGCTCGGGAACCCGACGGGAGGATATTAGGAAAGCGGTGAGATTGGGAGTAGTTAAGATAAATATCGGCACTGAAATTAAAAGAGCCAAAACTTTTTCCAGGGTTAAAAAAGTGGTCGAAGAAAAAATTAAATTATTCGGCAGCAACAATAAAATTTAACATTATGCCCAAAATCATTTTAAAAAGAGACGAATGCATCGGCTGCGGCTCTTGCCAGGCAGTCTGCCCAAAATTTTGGAAAATTGCCGATGACGGCAAGACCAATCTTTTGAATTCCAAGCAGCCAGAAGGGTCAGAAAACTATGAACTGGAATTAGCGGATGTCGAGTGCAATCAGGAAGCAGCAGATGCTTGTCCCGTTCAATGCATACACGTCGAAAAATAATTTTCAATTTACGAATTTTCAATGAATTTTCAATGATTCAATTTATAAATCGTTTAATTGATAACTGGAAATTGAAGAATTGATTTAAAATTTAAAATTTTAAAATATGTTATCCCTCTCAGCTAAAATCAGGCAGGAAGTAGGTAAAAAGGTGAAAAAACTTCGAAAACAAGGTATTTTGCCTGCTGTTTTGTATGGCCCAAAAATTAAATCAGAGCCTCTGACGATTGACTTTAAGGAGTTCGATAAAGTGCTGAAAGAAGCCGGAGAGAGCACTTTGATCAGCCTTGAAATAGAAGGGGGCAAAAAATATTCAGTTTTGATTCATGACATCAAGAGAGACCCCCTGACGGGAGACCCATTGCACGTAGATTTTTATCAGCCTTCTTTGGAAAAGAAAATTGAGGCCAAAATCCCCATAATTTTAGAGGGGGAAGCCCCGGCGGTTAAGAATCTGGGAGGGACCTTAATTAAGAACATTTCCGAAATCGAAGTTAGAGCTCTGCCCCAAAATTTTCCCAAGGGCTTTAGGATAAATATTGACAGCTTAAAAACCTTTGAAGACCACATTTTGATTAAAGACTTGAAAGCAGCCGAGGGAGTGGAAATTTTGAGGGAACCGAACGAAATTGTGGTTTCCGTGGCTCCTCCGGCCAAGGTGGAAGAAGAATTGGAAAAACCGATTGAAGAAAAAGTGGAAGAGGTGGAAAAAGTGGAGAAAGAAAAGAAAGAAGCCGTCCCCGAAGAGGGCGAACCTCGCCCAGAAGAATCCGGGCGGGAAAAGAAAGAGACGGAAGAAAAAGAAATAAAAAAAGAAAGAAGCGAAAAAGAAACTAAAAAGTAAAAATGAAAATTGACCAGGAAAAACTCAAAACCGGTTTTTACTTTTTAGTGGTTGTTTTTAGTTTTCCAGTTTTGATTTTCATTTTGGCTCTGTCGAGCCTTTTTACTTTTGCACAAAATGACTTATCAGAAACCTGCCAGCTGGAAAACATTGAAGATTACTGCCGCACTACCGACGTCGGCCAGTGCCGGCAATTGCTGGAAAAATGCGAAGCCTATTTCGTGGAAGAAAGTGCCCGGATAGAAAAAGACATTTCCAAGACCAAACAGGAAAAGCAAACTCTTCAAAACAAAATTTCCAGCCTGAGAAATCAGATAAAAAGTCTAGAATACCAGATTTACCAATCCAATCTGGCCATTAAAGACTTGGCATTGCAGATTGGCGATACCGAAGCTTCCATCAAAATAACCACCCAGAAGATTGAAGAGGGAACAGAAAGGTTGGCCGCCATCCTGAGAACTATTTACGAAGAAGACCAAAGATCTTTGATCGAGGTTTTGCTTTCAGAAGGCATTTCCGATTTTTTCGAAAACTTGGTGGCTCTGGAATCTTTGGATGCCAAGAATCAGGAGCTTTTAGAGAATATAAAGGCATTGAAAATCTATCTGGAAAAACAAAGAAAAGAGCTGGGAGAAGAAAAGAGCGAAATGGAACAAACGGTTTACGTGCAAACTCTTCAGAAGCGTCAGTCAGAGGAGTTGAAGGAAGAGAAAGAATATTATTTAAAGCTGACAGAAGAAGAATATCAGAAACAACTGAAGGAGCAGCAGGAAATTTCAAAACAGGTGGCTGAAATCCGCAGCCGTTTATTTGAACTAATCGGAGTTCCGGAAGGCGGAATTGAATTTGGCAAAGCCGTGGAAATCGCTCAGTATGTGGAAAGAGTTACGGGAGTAAGAGCTGCCTTTTTGCTTTCTATTTTAGCCCAGGAATCGATGCGTTACGGAAAGATTGGAGAAAACGTAGGCCAGTGCTACCTTAAAAACACAGAAACAGGGGATGGGGTGTATATTAAGACCGGCAAAAAAGCTGTTAGGACTATGAATCCCACTCGGGACGTGCCCGTTTTTCTGCAAATTCTCGAAGAAATTAACCAGGAAAAAGGCTTAGCCAGGGAATATTCCAGCACTCCCGTTTCTTGTTGGATCCCAGCTTATTGGCAGGGAGAACCATACGGATGGGGGGGAGCAATGGGTCCTGCTCAGTTTATTCCCTCCACTTGGAATATGTATAAAGAGGAAATAAAGTCAGTTACGGGGCGAGTGGCCGACCCTTGGGAGATTAAGGATTCCTTTTTGGCTGCCGGCATTTATTTAAGAAATTTAGGGGCAGCTACCAACGAATTCAAAGCTGCCATGCGCTATTTTTCTGGTTCTTCCTGGACGTGGTGGGAGGAGAAAAACTACGGCCAGCCTGTTATGGACAGAGCCGAGCAATATCAGAAAGAGATTGAGCTCCTAGAACAGTCTTAATAAAAAACGGTTTTTGTTTTTTATTCTTTTTTTTCCAGATTTTTGGCTAGGGATTCAATGATCGGATTAAGATTTCCGTCCATGATAGATTCTATATTATGGAAAGATTTTTGGATGCGGTGGTCGGTTACCCTGTCTTGGGGGAAATTATAGGTTCTAATTTTATCTGCTCTTTGAGCCCGTTTGATCTGGGCTTTTCTTTTTTCTCCCATTTTTTCCAACTGTTCTATTTCTTTCAGTTCCTGGAGTTTGGCTTCCAGGATGGCCATGGCGTTTTCCTTGTTTTGGAGCTGGCTTCTTTCCGTTTGAGAAGTTACTACCAGACCTGTGGGAAGGTGAGTGATTCTTATGGCTGATTCGCGCCTATTTACATATTGGCCTCCGGGGCCAGAGGCTCTGTAGGTGTCGATTTTTAGTTCGTCCGGCCTAATTCTCGCAGTAGCTTTTTTCGGCTTGGGAAGTACGGCCACAGAAGCCGTGGAAGTGTGAATTCTGCCCGATTTTTCGGTAGCGGGAATTCTTTGGACGCGGTGGACTCCGCCTTCATGCTGTATTTTTGAATAAACATCCCCGTTTTTAATTTCAAAAATTATTTCCTTGAATCCCCCCAGTTCGGTGGCGTGAGAGCTCAACACTTTTAATCTCCATCCTTGGCTTTGAGCATATTTCGAATACATTCTGTAGAGATTGGCAGCAAACAGACTGGCTTCTTCGCCGCCTGTTCCCGCCCTGATTTCCATAATGGCGGACTGGCTGGCCTTGGGAGCCTCGTTTTTTAACAGGGATTCCAGTTCTTTTTCCAATATTTTTTCTTTATCTTGGAGCTGGGACAGCTCTGTTTCTGCCAGAGAGCTTAATTCCGGATCCTCTTTGGTCTTTATAATTTCTTTGTTTTCCTCAATTTCGTCTTTTACTTCTTTTAACTCTTCTGATTTGTTAATGATTTTTTCCAAATGAGCTTTTTTCTTGGAAAGTTCCTCCAGTTTTTCATAATCTGAAAGCAGCTCGGGGTCTGCGAGCTGCTTGAGAATTTCGTCATATTCCTTTTTAGCGTTTTCTAAATTTGCCATGTTTTTCCTGTGTGCGAACAGCGGGCTGTGTGTGAACAGTGGATTTTTTTGCTAATCTCTTTCTGAATTTTTCCACCCTGCCCATGGTATCAACAATCTTTTCTTTACCGGTGTAAAAAGGGTGGCATTTAGAGCAAATCTCCACCTCGATGTATTCTTTGGTGGAGCCAGTAGTAAAAGTATTCCCGCAGGCGCACTGCACTCTGGCATTTTGATAATATTTTGGATGAATATCTTTTTTCATGCGATTATAGTACCTTGAAACCTTTTATCTGTCAAGATGTTTTCTAAGTTCTTTAAGTTGGTTCCTTTGGCGACAATGACCTTCATTTTGTATTTTTGGGCGGTTTTAGCGGCTACGGGGTCAAAGGGAACGCTTAAGCCAGGCTTCCATTCTGTTTGAATGAGCTTCCTGTAGTTCTTCCAGCTGATTTTTTTAACTAATTTTTTGTTTTTATCGTAAATGTGGGTGATGTTGGAAGCATTAATTAATTTTTCAGCCTTAAATCTTTGGGCCAGCAAGACGGTGTCGTAATCGGTGGACCAGCCGGGGCGCCAGCCGGAAGCAATAAAAAGACGGCAGTCGCCGCCGCTGTGTGTGAACAGTGGGCTGATTGGTTTTTTGGGATTGTCCAGAACCACGGGATAGGCTTGTTTTTTGAAAATGGTTCTTAAAAGATGGGCATTCAAGCGGGTGGCGTGAATGCCCAGCCAGTCTTTGTCTTCGTCGTTAATTTTGGTAACTCTGTCTGCGGCTTTAATGTAATTCCTGGCAGTGCTTCCTCCGCCCGTAACAATGATGAATTTATAGTCTTTTTTCAAAAATTTCAAAATAAATTCCTTAAATTTTTTAAGGAATGCCACTTGAATCCGGTCGGGAACTATTATTGAGCCGCCTAATGATATGACCACTGTTTTGCCCATCCCTTTTACTTTATCATACTTTATGCTATAGTAAAAGCTGATGGCAAAAGCCCAGGAAAAATTTAAGATCGAGCTAGATACCGAGCAGATGGCTCAGGCGGGTTTGCATTTTGGGCATCGGACTTCCAAAACCCATCCTAAAATGAATCCGTATTTGCATGGAGTAAGAAACAACGTTCACATTATTGACTTGGAGAAGACCAAAGAAAAATTGATTCAGGCTCTAAAATACGTTCAGGATTTGACTTCGGAAGGCAAAGTTTTACTTTTGGTGGGAACTAAAATCCAGACCCAGGATTTAGTCAGGAAGACCGCCGAGGAATGCGGCCTTCCTTACGTAGCCGAGCGTTGGCTGGGAGGAACTTTTACCAATTTCGGCACCATTTTGAAAAGAATAGAGTATTACAAGGATTTGGAGAAAAAGAAAGCCGAGGGAGGGTTTGAAAAATACACCAAGAAAGAGAGAGCCGAATTCGACGAGGAATTGAAAGAGCTGGAAAGGAAATTCGGAGGAATTAAGAATTTGCACCATTTACCGGAAGCCATTTTCGTTTGCGATATGAGGAAAGACGGCATAGCCGTAAAAGAAGCCAAAATGAAAGGGGTGAAAGTGATCGGGATTTGCGATACCAACGTGGATCCTTCTCTGGCCGACTTTCCGATTCCCGCTTCAGACGATGCCATTTCTTCTGTTAAATATATTTTAGATAAAGTTAAAGAAGCCATTCAAAGCGCAGAAATAAAAGATAAAAACGAAAAAAAGGAACAATAACATGATTGACAAAATTAAACAATTAAGAGAAGAAACCGGAGTTTCCATTGGCGAATGCAGGCAAGCCTTAAAGGAGGCGGGAGAAGATATTGAGAAAGCCAGAGAAGTTTTGAAAAAAATGGGAAAGGAAATAGCCAAGAAGAAAGCAGAAAGAACCACGGGGCAGGGCATCATCGACAGCTACATTCATCCCAACAAGAAAGTGGGAGTTTTGCTGGAATTGGGGTGCGAAACGGACTTCGTGGCTAAATCTCCGGATTTCCAGAATTTATCCCACGAATTATGCCTGCAGATTGCCGCTTCCCCGGACGAGGAAATTCCTCTTTTAGAACAGCCTTGGATAAAAGACGAGTCTAAAACAGTCAAGGATTTGATCGACGAATACATTGCCAAAGTCGGAGAAAACGTAGTGGTTAAGAGGTTTGTCAGGTATAAAATATGATAACTCTCATTTTAGCTACTGTTTGTTTATTTAGTTTTATTGGTATTGGAGTAATTCTGTACAGAAAAATGCCTGATTTGGTGAAGTTGCCGGATGCTTCTCCCGACTGGCGAACTGAAGTTTTGCCAAAGATTAAAAAGGGAATAGAAAGATTTCCGGGAGCCAAAAATCTTGATCATGAGATGTATCTTCAAAAGATTCTTTCGAAAGTGAGAGTTTTGACGCTGAAAGCCGAGAGCAAAACCAGCCATTGGCTGGAAAAACTTCGTCAGCGGAACAACCGGAAGAAGAACCACCAACCAGATGCCTATTGGGACGAATTAAAAAAAAGCAAAGAAGGAAAGTAAAAAATTTTTTTGAAAGAAAATTTTAGGTTTTCCCGTGCAGGAAATTATTCAAAGTGACTATGCCGGGGTAACTCAGTGGTAGAGTAGCTGTTTTGTAAACAGCAAGTCGCGAGTTCGAATCTCGCCCTCGGCTCTTGACAAGCTTTTTTTTGCGAGATATAATGATAATAGAAAAATATGAATTCGGCAAGCAGCAAAAGTTAATAGAAAGAAGACATCAGTGCTTTTACCAGGAAGATGTCTTCCTGGTTTTATTTCGGAAAGACGAACTTTGAAAATTCAAAATTGAGTCCCCAAATTGAAAATTTTGGGGAGAGTGGCAAATCACAGAGCGATCCCTCGAATTACAAAGTAATTCGAGCGGAGCGAAGTGATTTTGACGCGAAGAATTATCAAAGTGAAGGTCCGACTCTATTCTACCCTGTAGTGAGCTACGCTCTACTACTGGGTTTTTTCTGAGAGTTTGATCCTAGCTCAGGATGAACGCTGGCGACGTGGATAAGGCATGCAAGTCAAGGGGGCTAGCAATAGCAACCGGCGAACGAGTTAGTAACACGTGGATATCAACCCATTACACAGAGATAACCCTGTGAAAACAGGGCTAATATCTGATAGTCCCTCACGGGTAAAGGTACATCTTCGGATGGACCGGTAATGGATGAGTCTGCGGCCTATCAGCTAGTTGGTAGGGTAACGGCCTACCAAGGCTATGACGGGTAGGGGATGTGAGAGCATGTTCCCCAACGATGGGACTGAGACACGGCCCATACTCCTACGGGAGGCAGCAGTCGAGAATATTGGTCAATGGGCGCAAGCCTGAACCAGCGACGTCGCGTGCAGGAAGAAGGCCTTCGGGTTGTAAACTGCTTTTCTGCTTGAATAACCCTTCGGGGTGAAGGTAAAGCAGGAATAAGCGGAGCCTAATTCTGTGCCAGCAGGCGCGGTAATTCAGAATCCGCAAGCGTTATCCGGATTTATTGGGCGTAAAGGGTCCGTAGGCGCCTTGCCGCATCTTTTGTTAAATTTTCAGAGCTCAACTTTGAAACTGCAAAAGAGATGGGCGAGGTAGAGGGCGTTAGAGGCTGATGGAACGGTCGGTGTAGGGGTGAAATCCGTTGATATCGACCGGAACACCAAAAGCGAAGGCATTCAGCTGGGGCGACCCTGACGCTGAGGGACGAAAGCGTGGGTA
>CAZALP010000001.1:0-30667 GCA_964486395.1 uncultured Candidatus Saccharibacteria bacterium | reverse complement strand
ACTAAGGGAAATACCATAAAAAGATTTTTAGGGCCGAATTATCAGGTCCTTTCTTGCTATGGGCATGTTAGGGATCTGCCTAAAGACGAACTGGGAGTGGATATTGAAAACGATTTCAAGCCTAAATACGTAATTCCTCTTAAATCAAAAAAGGTAATTCAGTTGTTGGCTGAAAACGCTCAAAGAGCAGATTTGACTATTTTAGCTACGGATGAAGACAGAGAAGGAGAAGCCATTGCTTGGCATTTATCTCAAGTTCTCGGCCTAAACGGACAAAAACCATATCAAAGAATTGCCTTTCACGAAATTACCAAACAAGCCATAGAAGAGGCCCTGCAAAATCCAAGAAAGATAGATATGAAGTTGGTTGACGCCCAGCAGGCCAGAAGAGTACTGGACAGAATCGTCGGCTACAAGCTTTCCCCATTTTTGTGGAAAAAAGTGGCCAGGGGACTGTCGGCAGGAAGAGTGCAGTCGGTAGCAGTCAGACTGGTAGTGGAAAGGGAAAGAGAAATAAAAAAATTCGTTCCCCAAGAATATTGGAGCATTACCGCTCTACTGGAAAAAATTAACTCAGGTAAAACTCCTTCCTTTGAGGCAACATTAACCAAGAAAGGCGGCAAGATTTTAGATAAACTGGAAATAAAAAACAAAAAAGAAGCAGAAAAAATCGTCAATGATTTAAAAGAAGCTGAATATCGAGTAGCTGAAGTGGAAAAGAAAGAAACACGGAAGAATCCATTTCCCCCCTTCACCACTTCAACTTTACAGCAGGATTCCTGGAGAAAATTAAGGTGGCCGGCCAAATTTACAATGCGAACAGCCCAGCAACTCTATGAAATGGGGCTAACGACTTATCACAGGACCGACTCTCTCAATCTTTCCGGTTTGGCTTTGGGGACTGCTAAAAAATTCATTATCGAAAACTACGGCCAAAATTACCACCAATTCAGGAAATACAAAGCCAAAGGCAGAGCCCAGGAAGCGCACGAAGCCATTCGTCCGACATACGCCGACAGAACTCCGGAGAAGATAAAAGGAGAAGCCAAGCTAGACCAAAATCAGTACCGCCTTTATGAACTGATTTGGCAAAGATTCATCGCTTGTCAAATGGCGCCTGCTGTTTTTGATTTTATTGGAGTCGATATTAATGCTAAGAACTACACTTTCCGAGCCACCGGTCAAACCTTAAAATTCGACGGTTTCTTAAAAGTTTATCCAATAAAATATGAGCAAGCAGAACTTCCGTCATTGGACAAAAACGAGATTTTGAAATTATTAAAACTTGCTCCTTCTCAGCATTTTACCCAACCGCCTCCGAGATATACCGAAGCCACCCTGATTAAAAAGCTGGAGGCAGAAGGCATCGGCCGACCTTCCACTTATGCCCCTATTATTTCTACTATCCAAGAAAGAAATTATATTGAAAAAGATGAAAAGAAATATTTCCGACCCACGGAAATTGGCACCGTGGTCAACGACTTGCTGGTGAAACACTTCCCCAATATCGTTGATTTGAAATTTACAGCCACAATGGAGGAAGATTTAGATGAAATTGCCGAGGGTGAAAAGAAGTGGGTAAAAATCATCAAAGATTTTTACGGCTCATTTGCTGAAAACTTAAAGAAAAAATACTCCGAAGTTTCTAAAAAAGAATTCACCGAAGAGCCGACAAAAAAGAAATGTCCCAAATGCGGGGCTCCCCTGCTGATTCGCTTGGGAAAATACGGAAAGTTCTATGCTTGCTCCAAATTTCCTCAATGTCAATACACGGAATCTCTGCCGGAAAACAAATTGGGAATCAAATGCCCCAAATGCAAGGATGGTGAACTCGTAGAAAAAAGAACCAAAAAGAAAAAGATTTTTTACGCCTGCAACCGTTTTCCCAAATGCGACTTTGCCTTATGGGATAAGCCCACTGGAGAAAAATGCCCTAAATGCGGTTCTCTGTTAGTAGAAACCAAAAAAGGCACCCATTGCTCCAACAAAAACTGCCATTACGTAAAATAAAAACTCGAAATCGCAACCATGGTTGTTATTTCGAGTTTTTTATTAACGGCCTCTTTTTTTGATTTTTCTGCCTTGATTTTTCAAGTACTATAAAGTATAATAAGGGGATAATTTGAAGCATGTCAACCATAATTCAAAAAATATTTAAGCCGGGCTTTGACTCAAAATCCATTGAGAAAGCCTTTAAGTTTGCTAAAACCGCCCATGCGAGCCAGAAAAGACTTTCCGGCGACGAATACATCCAGCACCCGGCCAGAGTGGCTCAAATATTAAAGGAAATGCATCTGGATTCCAAAACCATCATAGCCGGCCTCCTGCATGACGTGCCAGATGATACGGAAAAAACCCTGGAAGATATAGAAAAAGAATTCGGCAAAGAAGTGGCTTTCCTGGTAGAAGGAGTCAGTAAGCTTGGAAAACTGCGCTACCCCAAAGAAAGGCTGGAAGTGAAGCCCATGGAAGAAAGAGTCGGGGAGCCAATCGACTTAAAAGCGGAAAATCTCAGAAAAATGTTCTTTGCCATGGCAGAAGATTTAAGGGTGGTCCTGATAAAACTAGCCGACCGTCTCCACAACATGGAAACTTTGGGCTCTTTGCCTCCGGAAAAACAAAAAAGAATCGCTCTGGAAACTTTGGAAATTTATGCTCCCTTGGCAGATAGGCTGGGAATGGGAGAAATGAAAGCGAAATTGGAAGACCTGGCTTTCCCCTACCTTTATCCCAAAGAATACGAATGGCTGATTCAAAACGTAAAAGAAAAATATGAAAAAAGAAAAAAATACCTTGAAAAGCTGCAGCCAATTTTAAAAGAGTTGCTGAGAAAAGAAAAGATAAAACTTTTGGAAATCAGTTCCCGTGCCAAATCTTATTGGAGCCTTTATCAAAAGCTGTTAAAATACGAAATGAACTTTGACAGAATCCACGACCTGATAGCTCTCAGGGTGGTGGTGGAAGACGTTAAAACCTGTTATGAGGTCTTAGGCATTATCCATAAATTTTGGAAGCCGCTTCCGGGAAAAATTAAAGATTTCATTGCCTTTCCCAAACCCAACAATTACCAAGCGCTCCATACCACCTGCTTTTGCCTAGACGGGAAAATTACCGAGATACAAATCAAAACTAAAGCAATGCATCAAGAAGCGGAAAACGGAATTTGTGCCCACTGGGCAATGAAAGAAGGCATTGACCTCAAAACCCAGGGAAAAAAATTCGCCTGGGTCCAACAATTGAGAGATTGGCAAAGAGAGGTTTCCAAATCAAAGGAATTCCTAGAGGGCCTAAAAATAGACTTTTTTAAAAACAGAATTTTCGTCTTTACTCCCAAAGGAGACGTCATTGATCTGCCGGAGGGTGCCAGCCCAGTGGATTTCGCTTACGCCGTCCACTCCGACATCGGCAATCAATGTGCGGGAGCAAAAATAAACGGGAAAATGTCCTCTCTTTCCCAGCCCCTAAATAACGGTGATGTGGTAGAAATTATAACTGATAAAAATAAAAAGCCTTCCCGGGACTGGCTGGAATTCATTAAAACCAGCTTTGCCAGAACCAGGGTCAAACGCTGGCTGAAATCGGAATCCCGCCCACAAAATATAGACAGGGGCTTGAAGCTGTTAAATCAGGAATTTCAAAGAATGAAAGGCATTACTTTTGAAAATCTCTCTCAACCAAAAAAAGAAGAGCTTTTGAAAGTCTTTCCATATAAAAATTTGGAAAATTTGATTGTGGCCGTGGGAGAAGGAGAGGTTTCTGCCAAAGAAATTTTTAAAAAATTATTTAAAGAAGAGGAAATTCTTATTCCTACTCCCAAAGTTTCTCCCCGTCTTCACTGGGAACAAATCCAAAGAAAAGGAAAGGAAGAAATTTCCCTAGCTGGCGAAAGAGGAATTAAAACCTATCTCGCCAAATGCTGCTGCCCCCAGCCCGGAGACGAAATCCGCGCTTGGATTACCAAAGAAAGGGGCGCTTCCATTCATAAAACTAATTGTGAAAACTTAATACAAGCTCAAAAAAAATGTCCCCAGCGGATCATTGAAGCTTCTTGGCCGAGCAGAGAAAAAATGTCATATACTGCATCGCTGGCAATAGAAGCTGAAGATAGAATTGGTTTGTTTAGAGACATTTCTTCGGCCATTAGCGCGTTGGGAATTAATATTCTGAACTTCCAAGCCGAATCTCCAAAAGAAAAATTAGCCACTCTTAAGGCTAATGTTGAAATATCTGACTGGGAGGATTTAGATAAACTTTTCGGCCAACTCAAACAAGTCAAGGGCGTTCTTGAGGTCAGGAAGATTTAATTTTCTTTAATAAGCTCTCCAGTTCTTTTTTGGAGTTGAAAAAGATGGTCAATTTGGGGCGGCCCGCTTCCATTCTTAATCGGAGATTTTTAATCTTCAAAATGTCCCTTAGTTTTTCCTCCAGGGTCTTCACTTCTTTGGAAGCTGCGGAAATTTGCTTTTTAACGGGCTTCCAAATATTCAGCTTCTGGGTTAAACTCTCCGTTTCTCTAACATTAAGCCCATCCCTTACAACTCTTGCAAAAAGGGTTTTTTGTTTTTGGGAATCTTCTACTGCTAACATAGCCCTGGCATGACCTTCTGAAATTTTTTCTTCTCTTAGGGCCTGCTTTATTTCGTCAGGCAAATCAAGAAGGCGCATGGTGTTGGCTACTGCTTCCCGGCTTTTGCCGGCCAGTTTAGCAATGTCTTTTTGCAGAAATTTGAATTCGTCTTGCAGTCTTTTATAAGCCTCGGCTTTTTCCATCGGATTCAAATCCAAACGCTGGACATTCTCTATTAAGGAAACCTCCAATTTCTCCTGCTCGGTAGGCTCCCTGATAATTACCGGTATTTGGGTCAAGCCCACCATCTTGGCCGCCAACAGCCTCCTTTCTCCTGCCACCAGCTGATATTCGTTCCCGCCCTCCTTTTCAATGCGACTCACCAGCAAGGGCTGCAGAATGCCGTATTCTTTGACGGAATCTGCCAAAGCTTCCAAGCCCGCCTGATCAAAGTTTTTTCTTGGTTGGTAAGGATTGGGTTTTATTTTCTCAAGCTCAATATAAAATATAGGTTCTTGTTTCTGCTCGGAATCTTTTTTATTTTTTTCTGATTTTTTGGGAATCAGCGATTCCAAACCTTTGCCAAATGTGTTGTTCTTCATGTTTTTTTATTATTTAAATTTATCAACTCCTCTGCCAGCTCCCGATAAGCCTTTACGGCCATGGAAGCGGGAGCGTATTGCAAAATAGTTTTTCCGAATTTTGGGGCTTCCGCCAATACTATAGTTCTAGGAATGACGGTATCAAAAACGTAACCTGGAAAATTTCTCCTCACTTCTTTGGCTACTTCCCGAGAAACCTTGTTATTTCTACTATACATTGTCAAAAGGGCGCCGGCAATCCTCAAATCCGGCTTTAAGTTATCTTTGACTAAATTAATGGTACTGAGGAGTTGTTTCAAGCCTTCCAAAGCCAAGTACTCGCACTGCACGGGTATCAAAACTTCATCGGCGGCACAAAGAGCGTTTATGGTCAGCAAGCCCAAACTGGGAGGAGAATCAATGAAGATAAAATCGTAGGGTTCTTTTACTTTTTCTAAAATCTGGCGGAGCTTGAATTCTCTGGCTTCCGAATTAACCAATTCTACTGTGGCTCCCGCCAAATCCGGGGAAGCCGGCATAATTTCGTAATTAAAAAACGGGCTTTTCCTGATAATAGCCGAAGGGCTAATTTGACCCATCAAAGCGTGATATATAGAAAGAGGCAGACGGCGCGGAGCAATCCCCAAAGATAAAGTGGCGTTGGCTTGAGAGTCCATATCAACCAGCAAAACTCTTTTGCCCGTGGCACTTAAAAAAACAGGCAAATTAGTTGCAACAGAACTCTTCCCCACGCCTCCTTTCTGGTTCGCTATGGCGATAATACGGGTCATTAAATCAAATTAGCACATAATTTTTAAATTGACAAACAATAAAAAAATTGATAAATTAATAAGGTAATTTGCCGCGGTGGCGGAATTGGAATACGCGTACGACTCAAAATCGTATGAGCTTATGCTCTTGAGGGTTCAACTCCCTCCCGCGGCACAAACTGAATCCTCTTCATGGGGATTTTAACTTTGTGCAACAAAAAAATGAAAGAGGTAAACTCCTTTGCTCTCTTAGGGCGACTCCTCCCGCCCCCAAAAACTCGAAATCAAGACCATAGTTGTTATTTCGAGTTTTTCTTTTTGAAAATCCTTATAACCAGCCAGCCGGAAAAAATTCCGATTCCGGCTCCAGCCACAATGTCTGATGGCCAATGAACGCCAACAAAAACTCGGGAAACAGCAATCAAAAAGCTGGCAACAAAAAATAAAATGCCGGCCTTTTTATTATAAAAATAAACAACTGCCGATAAAGCGAAGGCAAAAGCGGCATGGCCCGAGGGAAAAGCCGATTGGTTAATTTTATTGATAAGCAAATGAACATTATTTTCAACAAATGGTCTGGCCTTGGGCCAAATCCAACGAATCAAATCAACAATCACAAATTTGGCCAAAACTGCCGCTAAAAAGGTGCCGATGATAACTTTTCGTTTTCTCCAAAAAATGAAAATCACTAGGGCTACCAGTATGAAAATTAAATATTTGGCCGAAAAAATACCCAAAGCATCCAGCCAATTCCATCGTCCGGCCCAACTATTTATTTTTTGAAATAATAGATAATCCATGATTTTTCATTTCTCTTATCCATTTTAGATTTCTAATTGCCTTGGGAGGTACCCCCAAAAAAGTCATACCCAAAGAAACTACTGCCGCTAATATAAAAGCTATGTTGATTTTAGGAATTACCAAAAAAAGAAGCGCCAAAAATATAAAAAAGACGCCGCGAGAAACATTAAAAATCGTTTCGCGGTAAATTATAAATTCATCGGTTTCGGCTCCCTTAAGAGAAGCTCTTTCATAAAGAAGGGTTTGATGAGGAACACCAGCCGTAGTCCGACAAATTCTATAAAGAGTTTGAGCTAAAAAAGCCGTAAAGGGAGTAGTAACAAAATATTTCAATATCCAGGCGATAGAAGTTAAAAAGGAGCCCAAATTCAAAAGTTTAACTCGATTAATAATTTTATCAGACATTCTGCCGATATAAAGAGTAAAAAGAACAGCCATCCCTAAAGCAAAAGTGGTAATCCCTCCCATAGTGCCGTAACCGATCGCCAAAATAGCCATAAATAAAGGCCAACAGTAAGAATTGACCCCCATCTCTATACTATTGGCAATAATCCCCCAATTGATTCTTTTGTTAGCTTTTCTTAAGATTCTTCTCCAAGCCATACGGTAGGAATCGCTATAAATTACATGAACTTCTTTAGAAAGAAACATAGGAATAGAAGAAGCAAAAAGAACTACCAAAACTGCGACAAACAGGGCCGGATAACCCAAACCGGCCAAAATCCATCCGCCGATCATCGGACTAATGATGGTGGGAATCAAAATAGCGACATTCATTTTGCCCACCTCTCTCCCCTGGTGATTTCTTTCTGAAAAGCGGCAAAAATCAACATGGAAAGCCGGCCAAAAAAGAATCATGCCAAATCCTTTTAAAATTATGGCCAAGGGTACCAGCAAAAAAGATTGGTAAAGAAAAAACAAGCAAAGATAATATCCGAAAAAGAAAAAATGGCTAAAAAGCATAACGCGTTTCAAACCGAACTTAGCCATGGCCTTTCCTCCGTAAACTGCCAATACTCCAAAAAGCATGTGGACGGCGCCAAAGAACAACAGGGTCAGAGGAAGAGAATAGTTAAAATAAAGATAAAGATAAACCGGCTCGAAGATTAAAATCATTCCCAAAGCCAGACTTCTGATGGCGATTGAGACAAAAAATTGCTCCGACTCTCTTTTGAGAAGATATTGAAGAAAATTAATTGGAGGAAAATGAAAAGGCATACCTTCTTTTATCCGCCGCAGACGGATTCCTCTTGCGGCCTTCGGGCAACTCCCCGAGGTTTTGAATAATTTCCAACACGAGGGGAACCTAAAATTTTATAAATTTTTAATTCTAAAGTTGGCGTCGGCCTTAATGCCTTCTAATTTCTTTCTTTCTTTTCTGTGGAAATAGCAGGTTGCCGCCACCATGGCTGCATTGTCTGTGCATAAGTTTTTAGGGGGAACAAAAATTTTGGTCTTTTTTCGGAATTGCTTCCTTAATTCGTCATTGGCGGCCACACCTCCCCCAAGAAGTACTGATTTCACCTTGTAATCTTTGACGGCTTTCAATGTTTTATAAATTAAAACATCAATAATTGCCTGTTGAACTTCAGCTGCCATAGCTTTTTTGTTGTATTTCTTTTCCTTCACTTTATATAATACCGCAGTTTTGAGCCCGGAGAAACTGAAATCGTAATTTTTCTGCTTAATCATCGGTCTCGGCAAAGAGTACAATAATTCTACACCTGTATAGTTTTTGTCCTTTTTAAATTTTGCTGCCTGAGCGGCAATAGCGGGACCGCCAGGGTATCCCAAGTCGAGAATTCTAGCTACCTTATCAAAACATTCCCCTGCCGCATCATCTCTCGTCTCGCCAATCAGTTTATATTGACCAATCTTCTTTATTAAAACTAACTGCGTGTGCCCGCCGCTTACCACTAAAGCCACCGCCGGAAATTTAATCGCGGTTGAACTGCGATTAATGAAATTAGCGAGAATGTGGGCTTCGATGTGATTTACGGGGATTAACGGCTTTTTGTGTTTTCTTGCAATTTCTTTAGCGAAATTTATTCCCTGCCAAAGACATGGCTCCAAGCCAGGCCCTACCGTCACTCCAATCAAGTCAATGTTGGAAAATTTGTATCCTTTAATGGCGCTTTTCAAAACTATGGGCAAATTCTTCTGATGTTCTCTTTTGGCTAAAAAAGGGTAAACTCCGCCATATTTTTGATGGATTTTTACTTGTGACGAAACAATGTTGCTCAAAATTTCGAACTTCGAATTGCCAACCTTTAATAAAGCAACGGCTGTATCGTCGCAGGAAGTATCTATACCTAAAATACGCATAAAACTAACGTTTTAATTTCTTAATATTTTTGGCGGCCATATGGTTAAATCAATTACAGTAGACGGCTTGGAAGGAGGCAAATTGCCAGCATCAATAATCAGATCAGGTTGAGGCCTCCGATTATTAAATTGTTCCCGGACTTCTTTAACTTTCGTCGAGGCCGGCTGGCCGGAAATATTGGCGGAAGTGCCTGTCAGGGGACGGTTGACCCTCCCGATCAAATTCAACACAAAAGCGTAATTGGGCACCCTCAAACCAACGGTCCCTCCTTTCTTTCTTTCCAAAACCACTGTCATTTTGCCTGGCCAGACTTTCCTTAAAAATTCCTCCTGCTCCCCGCTGATGCGAGCCAGCTTTTTTGCCATCCTAATGCTTCCGACGAAAATGGGAATCGGTTTTTTTCTGGATCTTTTTTTTATCTTATACAGTCTTTCAAGGGCCTTTTTATTTCCGGCATCACAAATCAGCCCGTAAACTGTATCCGTGGGACAAACCAAAACCTTCCCCTCTTTTATCGCCATTGCCGCCTTCCCAAGATTGGGCTTTATAATCTCCATATTATTTTACTCTAACCTATTTCCTAAAAACGAAAAGGGGACTATAAGCCCCTTTCTGTCTTGTATTTTTGTAATTCTTCTATTAAAGCTTTCATTTCGAGATGATCCATCGGTCCGTAACGATTTCCACCGCTGCGGACTACTTGGTCATACTCTTCTATAAGAGCATGAATAATCACCTCAAGTTCTTTTTTCGTCGGAACAATCGCCCCTTTGCCCAACCACGTGGAATTCTTTTCAATGATAAGCATTCGACACCTCCTTTTGTTAACGATATTACATCTTATCAGATTATCTCTTTTTTTATCAATCCGGTGGTAGAATTTTGACCCACGTCGTGGATAAAATTTCCGTTTCGGAAATCCTGTTAAAATTTCACTACCGGGTCAAGGTCTGGAATTTGGTAAAGTGCACTTGATTATCTTTAACATTATCAAAAACTACTGAACCCGGACCAACTGTGCAATTTGATCCGATCAAAACGCCTGGCATCAAAGAAGCATTGATTCCTATGTTGGTATTTTTTCCCGCGATTGCTCCCAGAGAACTCAAACCGGTAGATTTTATCTCTCCCCTGTCCAATTTGACGTTGGCTGTTACGGTTCCCGCTCCCAATCGGCAATTTTCTCCGAAAACCGAGTCTCCGAAATATCCGGAGTGACAATGAGCGCCTTCCTGAAAAATGGAGCGGGTCACTTCGCTCAAAGCTCCGATTAAAACATTCTTTTCCAGATTGGTATTATCTCTGACTATAGAATTGCTTCCTATCATGCAGTCGTCTCCGATATAGCAAGGGCCTTTGATTACAGCTCCTTCGAAAACCTTGACTCTTTCTCCAATGTATACTGGCCCCTTAATCACAGCGTCTTTAGCAACGGCAGCGGACTTGGAAATCTTTGATTTCAAGTAATTCTGCATCAGATACTGAGAGACGGAAAACAAATGCCAAGGGTATTTCAAATTTAATTCCTCTTTATTGGTCTTCACCAGTTTGGCTCCCTTGTATTTAATTAATAAATTAAGAGTCTTTTCAAAGTCGTAGCGCCCCCCTCTCACTTTTGTGTAATAATCGAAGAAATCTTTGGACAAAAGATAAAATCCTCTCACCCCCCAATCGGAAGGCTCCTTTCCCTTTTTTGGCTGTTCAACGATTCTCTTCACTTTGTTCCCCTGGAATTCTAAAACTCCGTAAAGGTAGGGGGTGGCTGTTTTTACCGCAAACAAAACCAAGGAGGCTTTTTCCGATTTCAAAGGCTTGATATACTCTGGGGCATCCAAACGATGAGCATGCGCAACAAAGAACCTGTCTTTTAGTGAATTTTTAGCCTGAAACAGAGCATCGCCCATTCCCTTGGGTTTTTTTTGGATGACGTAATTCAACTTTAAGTTGGGAAAAACATAGTTTTTCAATCCCTGCTGGATTTCTTTTTGGGGCCCCTGAACGATAACAGCTTCCTTAATCCCTGCCTTTTTGAAGCCATCCAGCGTATACCAAATCAAAGGCCTACCCATTATTTTAAAAAGAGCCTTATGCCGGTAATTCAGCGGCCAAAAGCGGGAACTTTCACCCGCAGCCAAAATTACAACTTGGGAAATCATATTATGGAAATTAGAATATCGGATATTTTTTGAGGGTCGTGCTCCAGAAGGCCGGGTCTCAATAAATCCAGGCCTATGAAATTAGAGGGCAAAGAAGCTTGGTCGAAGGGAACCGGTTCCAGAAATTGAGGATGATCTTTTTTATATTTTTCGATTATCTCTTTTCTGGGAAAAGAATTATTGTAAATTACGAAGTCCAATCTGTCTGCCAACAATTTTTCAATCTCTCCGGCGAAATTCAAAACCGAGAAATTGTTAGTTTCGCCGTTTTTGGTCATTAAATTGCAGATATAGACTTTTGTGGCTTTGCTTTTCTTAATAGCTTCGGGGATTCCTCGGACTAATAAAATCTGGATCAGGGAAGAAAACAAATCCCCCGGGCCGATAACTATTAAATCTGCTTTTTTAATTTCGGCCAGGGCTTTTGGGTATGCTTTGGCTTCGGGCTCCAAAAATATCCTCTTTATTCCTATTTTGCCGTCATGCTTGGGAACGTCTATATTACCCTCTCCTTTAATAATTTGCCCGTTGTCCAATTCTACGCAAAGGGTGGCGTCGTCAAGAGTGGCCGGCAAAAGCTCATGCCTGGGCAGAATTTCCAAATCTTCTTTAATTTCTTCTTCCAGCTCTTCCATAGATTGCTCAAAATTGTTGGCAGCCGTTACAAAAGAAGAACAATAAAGATTGGCTAAAACGTGATTCTCCAGGGGACCGTCCTTGAGGCGAGAAGCCAGTATTTCTTTTTTCTCCGGGGGCGCACCGGATAAAGCCAAAGCTGCCCGGCGGAAATCGCCAAAAGACACTTTAGTTTTGAAATAATCTCTCTCCCGCCCGGCAGATCCCCCCGAATCAAGCATGGCCGAAATTACCGAAATCTGCAGAGGATAATTTTTCAATCCCTCAAGCACGGCTTTCGGCATGGCATTTCCCCCGCCCAGACAAACGATTTTTTTATTTAAATTTATTGATAACATTATGCCAATTGACTTCTCTCTTTATATTATACCAGGGTCTTTTCAATTGCGGCCATTGGGATTCAAAAGCAGGCCTCTTAGTTTCGTAAAAAAGACCAATGGGAACTTTAGTGTCTTTTTCATAAGAATAGTCCCATTCTCTCGCTTTTTCCAAAGCTTTATTAAAATTACTCGCGTCGTGAGTATTGTCAAGCTTGTAAACATTTTTGTTCAAATAAGAAACGGAGTATTTATGATAAACGATGCACGGCTGCAAAATGTCAATAAAGGAAAATCCTTTATGATTTATGGCCCGCTTCATCAAATCTTTCAAATGAGAAACCTCCAGGGCATAAGCCCTGGCCACAAAAGTGGCTCCCGCTTCCATTGCCAAAACAAGCGGATTTATG
Source organism: uncultured Candidatus Saccharibacteria bacterium (assembly GCA_964486395.1). Taxonomy (GTDB): domain Bacteria; phylum Patescibacteriota; class Minisyncoccia; order Minisyncoccales; family MHMH01; genus CAYYJV01. The sequence continues at coordinate 18,103 of CAZALP010000001.1, read as the reverse complement.
GGACTTTCTGCCAGGCCTAGGGGACTGGAACCGTCCTTAAATCCTTTTTCCGTAGTGGGAGTAAACTGCCCGGTGGTCAGAGAAAAAACCTGATTATTGTGCACCATCATGGTTATATCGGCATTGTAACGGCAGTTATGAACGAAATGCTCCATGCCTTCGGCATAAGTATCACCATCACCGCCAAAACCAATGACTTTCAGGTCGGGATTGCCCAGTTTAATGCCGAAAGCTATAGGCAATACTCTGCCGTGAATGCCGTAAAATCCTTTCAAATTGAGATAGTCGTAAATTTTGGCGTGGCAGCCGATGCCCGTAACCATGGCTGTGCTGCCGGCGATATTCAGCTCGGCAATAGCTTCTTTTACGGCCTGCAAAATGCCGAAATTCAAGCAACCCGGACACCAGGTAATTATTTCGTTTGTTTTAAGTTTTTCTAAATCCATAAAAATTCCCTTATAATACTTTTTTACCGATCGGCAAAATTATATTACAATGTTTTTTATAAGATAATCGGGGGTGAAGGGTCGGCCATCATACTTTAAAACTTTGTTTTTTATGATTAAACCGGTTTGCTCGGCGATGAAGTCGGCCAAAGCGCCCGTGGCTGAATTTTCCACCAAAATCACTTTTTGTGACTTTTTGATTTCATCGGAAACCTGCTCCCGGGGAAACGGGCTCAAATAGGAAATTTGTAAAAATCTGAAGTCCGGAAGTTCAGGTAAGGCGTCCAGGATGGCTCCCTTTGTCGAGCCGTGACTGACAATTAAATTATTACCCTTACCGTAAACAGCAACGGGATTTAGCTTCTGAATTTCTTTTTCAATCAACGGCATCTTGCTCAATCTTTTTTCCTGACCTCTGGCTACGCTTTCTGCGTCTTCCACGGTGTGGCCATTTTCTGAATGTTCATAACTGTTGGCCCTGTCCACCGGGTGAGAAACACCCGCTAATTGAGATTTTTTAAGTTCGTCAAAAGTGTAATTTGATTCCCCCAAATGTTTGTCGCCCAAAATAATTGCTGGCGTCCTGTATTTGCAGGTTAAATAAAAGGCCTCCTGGGTTCTGATGATGGCTTCCTGTGGATCGCCGGGAGCCACCACAATTCTGGCGAATTCGCCGTGCCCCGCATTCAAAGCGAATTTTAAATCTCCCTGGGCGGTGTAAGTAGGAACTCCGGTAGAAGGAGCCGTCCTCTGGGCTAAATAAATAACTATTGGCAATTCCGCCATGCCCGCAAGGCTTACAGCTTCTGTCATTAAAGCAAAGCCTCCGCCCGATGTTCCCACCAGAACCTTGGCGCCTGTGAAAGAGGCTCCCAAAGCCGCATTGATAACTGCGATTTCGTTCTCCGGCTGAAAAACCAAAATGTTATTTTCCAGCTGATTTTTGGCCAAAAAATGAAGAACAGGACTCGCGGGAGTCATGGGATAGGCCAAATGTATATCCACATTCCCGGCAATAGACCCTATGCCTATGGCTTCGTTGCCGGAAATAAAGTATTTTTCCTTGTCGACTTTTTCCAGCTTTTCCTTTACGTCTGTCAGCCCGTAGCCCTCCTCGATAGCTTGCTTGATTAATTTCGATTTTTGACCGAACTCTTTTTCGGCTGCGGACATCACAACTTTCAAATCCACTCCGAAATATTTAAAAAGCAGCCCTATCAAAACGTCATTAGCCAATATCTTGGGGCCTTGTAGCTTTTGAAGTACGGGTTCTGTCTCTTTAACTCCAAAAACAAAACCGCCTTTATTCAAATCCTTTTCATGAATATCGGCGGTTTTTTGGTCCAAGGCCAAAATAATGTCGTATTTTTCTTCGTGAGAATGAATGGGTTTGTCAGAAATCCTGAGAACATTAAAATTATGCCCTCCCCGGATCAAAGAAGGATAATCCCGGTAATTAAAAACGTAATATCCCAAGCTGCAAAATATTTTTCCGATAAGATGGGAGGTGACAGCCGTCCCGAGCCCGGCTTCCCCACCAATTAAAATGGTTTTTTGCATCATTTAAATGATATCATTTTTCTTCCAAAAAGAAAAGAGGAATCAATCCTCTTTTGGCGAAAATTCCTCAATCCCCGGGAAGCTGTCTGCTACTCTACCGTAACGCTTTTTGCAAGATTACGAGGCTTGTCCACATCGCAGCCGCGCAATACCCCCATATGGTAAGCGAAAAGCTGCAAAGGTATTACGCTTAAAATCGGGGTGAGCATTTCCAGGGTTTTTGGTATGTAAATTACGTCGTTTGCCAGCTTTTTGATTTCTTTGTCGCCTTCCGTGGCCAAAGCTAACAAAGGACCCTTTCTGGCTTTAATTTCTTCAATGTTGGAAATAGTTTTTTCGTAGACAGAATCCGTCGGACAAATTACAAAAGTCGGGAAGTAATCATCAACCAAAGCAATGGGGCCGTGCTTCATTTCCCCGGCTCCGTAGCCTTCGGCGTGAATATATGAAATTTCTTTCAATTTCAAGGCGCCCTCCAAAGCGATAGGATAGTTATATTTTCTGCCCAGATAAAGAAAATTGTTATAGTCTTTGTACTTTTCAGCCAATTTTTTAATCTGGTTGTCTTTTTGCAAAACCTCTTTTACCAAACTGGGCAAACGCTGCAGTTCTTTTGCTATTCTTTGTCCCATCACCACCGACAAATCTTTTTGTCTTCCCAAATACAAGGTAAAAAGGGCCAAAACGGCCAATTGGGAAGTAAAAGCCTTGGTGGAAGCTACGCCAACTTCAGCTCCCACCCGATTATAGACTCCGGCGTCAGTTTCCCGAGAGACAGAAGATCCCGCCGCGTTGATAATTCCCAGGCTTAAAATCCCCTTCCTCTTGATTTCTTTTAAGGCGGCAAGCGTGTCAGCCGTTTCTCCGGATTGGGAAATAGCCAAAACTGCCGTCTTTTTATCAATAATTGGCTTGCGATAACGAAACTCCGATGCAAAGTCTACTTCGGTGGGAAGACCGGCATATTCTTCCAGCATGTATTCGCCGACAAGGCCAGCGTAATAAGCTGTGCCGCAAGCGATAATATTAATTCTTTCAATCTCCCTCAGCTTCTCTCGGACAAATTCCAATCCTCCCAGCCTGGCAGAGCCCGACCCCAAAAGAACTCTTCCTTTGAGGGAATTTTCTATGGACTCTGATTGCTCCATGATTTCTTTCAACATGAAATGGGGGTAACCTTTTTTGCCCTCATCCCCTGCTTCCGCTTCTAATAATTCAGGCTGTTTCTCCCGAAGAATAAGAAGATCTGAAGGAGTCAAAACGGCTATTTCGTTATCGTCAAGATTAACCACTTTTTTGCAATAGGGAGCGATGGCCGTGGCATCGGAAGCCACAAAATATTCATTTTTGGTTCCTACCCCGATTAAAAGCGGGCTGGAAAGACGGGCCACTACTATTTTTCCCGGATCTTCTTTAGCAATAATGGCCAAGGCGTAAGCCCCCCTAATGAGCTTCAGCGCTTTTCTAACGGCATCTTCCAAATTTCCTTGAAAATATTTTTCCACCAAATGGGCCACTATTTCCGTGTCTGTTTCTGAGGCAAACTTATGCCCCTCTTTTTGAAGTTGTTCTTTTAATTCTTTGTAATTCTCAATTATGCCGTTATGAACCAACCAAATATTGCCTTTGCAACCTGAATGAGGATGGGTGTTGGCTTCGGTTACCGCGCCATGAGTCGCCCAGCGCACGTGGCCGAGCCCAAGGACGCCGGCAATCTCTCTGCCTTGTAATTTTTGTTCTAATTTATCTAATTTGCCTACTGCTTTTAAACAAACGGCTTTACCATTTTCAAAAACAACAAGACCCGAGGAGTCGTATCCTCGGTAGCTTTCTCTTTGGAGGCCGGTCATTAAAATGGGAACTGCTTTCTGTTTACCCAAATAGCCGACTATGCCGCACATGTGTATTTAAACTACAAAATTAATAAGTTTCCCTGAAACGAATATTATCTTCTTGATGGGTTTTCTTGCTATCCATTTTTTAACCTTTTCCCGCCCCAATGTCAATTCCTCCACCTCCTTCTGGGAAATACCAACTGGTACTTCAATCTTATCCCTAACCCTTCCGTTAATTTGGACGATAAGCTGAACTTTTTCTTCTTTTACTAATTTTGGGTCATATTTAGGCCACTGCTGATTATGAACAGATTGTGTAATGTCAGACATTACACACTTGTGCCATAGTTCCTCAGTCATATGCGGAGCAAAAGGCGCCAGCAATAAAAGCAATGTTTTAATATCGCCATGGCGTAATAAAAACGTTCCTTTCTGTATTTCATTGACCAAAATCATCAAGGCAGAAATGGCTGTATTAAACCTCATACACTCAATATCTTCTGTCACTTTTTTAATAGTTTTATGCAATAGTTTTTCTATTTTTTCATTTTTAATTTCAGTTTTTAATTTTTTCTGTGTGCTGTGTGAGAACAGTTGGTGAACAGTGGGCTTTTTAATTTTGAATTTTTCAAATAAATCCCATACTCTATTAAGGAATCTGTAAATTCCTACGATCCCATTTGGGTTCCACGCCCCTCCCTGGCTGTATGGCCCCATAAAGCAAAGATACATTCTGACGGCATCCGAACCGTATTTTCTCACCTGTTCATCAGGATCCACCACGTTGCCTTTGGATTTTGACATTTTCTGGCCGTCGGGCCCCAAAATGATTCCCTGGTGCCGAAGGGCTAAAAAAGGCTCTGAAAAATTCAAATAGCCGAGCTTTTGCAAAACTTTGGTGAAAAACCTGGAATACAACAAATGCAAAACGGTATGCTCTGCGCCCCCGATGTACATTTGCACTGGCAGCCATTTCTCAACTTTGTCTTTGGCAGCAAATTTTTTCTCGTTGTGGGGATCGGCGTAGCGAAAATAATACCAAGAAGAACAGACAAATGTATCCATAGTATCCGTTTCCCTCTTGGCGGGACCATTGCACTTGGGACAAACAGTCTCAACAAAATCCGGGGACTTGGCTAAAGGAGATTCTCCCTTGCCCGTAGGCTGATAATCCTTAATGTCCGGCAGTAAAACCGGCAAATCTTTTTCTGAAAGCGCTTGCCAGCCGCACTTTTGGCAAAAAACCATGGGAATGGGAGCTCCCCAATACCGCTGGCGGGAAATGAGCCAGTCTCGCAAACGGTAATACACTTTCTTTTCTGCCAATTTTTTCTTTGCTAGCCATTCCCCAATCCTTTCTTTGGCCTCTGTAGAAGTCATTCCTGTAAACCTGCCTGAATTAACCAACGTCCCCTCTCCCTCATAAGCCCCATTAACGAAGTCATTCTTCGTTAACGGTTTGACAACATCAATGATTGACAAATTATATTTCTTGGCAAAATCAAAATCCCGCTGATCGTGAGCGGGAACCGCCATAATGGCCCCTGTGCCATAATGCATCAAAACATAATCTGCAACGAAAACAGGGATTTTCCGGCCATTCACAGGATTTACAGCTTTAACACCTCTCAACTCTACTCCGGTTTTTTCTTTGAGCTCAGAAATCCTCTCCCTTTCCGTCTTTTTCTTCGATTCTTCAATGTACTTCTGAACAAATTTTAAATTTTGAATTTTTAGCTTTGGATTTTTCAAAATCGGATGTTCCGGCGCCACCACTAAATAAGTACAGCCAAACAAAGTGTCGGCCCGTGTTGTAAACACAGGTATTGAAAATTGGGAATGCCCACTGTTCACACCCAAGGAAATTGAAAATTTTATGTCCCACCCTTCCGACTTTCCAATCCAATTTTTCTGCATTATTTTGGTGGTTTCGGGCCAATCCAAATCTTTCAAACCGTCAAGCAAATCCTCTGAAAAATCAGTAATTTTAAAAAGCCACTGCTCGATGTCCTTTTGGGTCACCTCTGAATCGCATCTCTCGCATTTTCCGTCCACCACTTGTTCGTTTGCCAAAACTGTCTTGCAGGAAGGACAAAAATTACAGGGCACCTTGGTTCTGTAAGCCAAGCCCGTTTTGTACAACTGCAGAAACATCCACTGAGTCCATTTGTAGTATTCCGGCTCGGAAGTGACGATTTCCCGGGACCAATCGTAAATACCGCCTATGGATTTCAGCTGCTTTCTCATCTTCTCAATATTTTTCCGAGTCCAATCCCTGGGATGAATCCCTCTTTTGATGGCGGCGTTTTCTGCGGGTAGCCCGAAAGAATCAAAACCCATAGGGGACATCACGTTAAACCCCCTCATTCTTTTAAAGCGGGCGTAAACGTCGGCAGGGCCGAAGTTATACCAATGACCGATATGAAGGTCGCCCGATGGGTAAGGAAACATCACCAAATGGTAAAAATTCTCCTTTCCCCGAACCTTATCGGGAGCCTTGTAAATTCCAGAATTCTCCCAAATCTTCTGCCATTTTTTTTCAATTTTTCGCGGATTATACTTCATACAAAGTTATTTTAACCCATAAATCTACCCGGGTAAACCTTGTTTAAAACGATAAGGTTTTTAATAACCATGGCGACCGTCATGGGGCCTACGCCTCCGAAAACGGGAGTGATGTAGCTCGCCTTTTTTTCCACACTATCAAAATCTACATCCCCTGCGGCATCAATTACCACCGCCCCTTCTTTTATTATATTGCCGTTAATGACAAATCCCGGCTTGCCAACTCCGGAAATGATAACGTCAGCTTCCTCGACATTTTCCACAACCTCAATTCCTTGTTTTAAAAACCAGGTGGCAACCGGTTCCCCCACCAGTCTTCCTCTGCCGACGACTGCCACTTTTTTACCTTTAAGCTCTATTTTGTATTCTTTCAGTAATTCCAGAATACCCTCCAAAACCGGCGACAAAACAAGAGCTTTGCCAGAAAGCGCATCAACGTCTTTTTCCGGCGGAATTAAAGATAAAATTTCATTGGCATTAATATATTCTGGCAGAGGCAGCTGAATAACTATGCCATGGCATAATTTGTGACGCCCTATCGTCTTTACTTCTTTGGCTAATTTTTCCTGGCCAATATCTTGGGAAAACTGGTAAAGCTTAAAGTCAACGCCGACTTTTTTACAGGCTTTTTCTTTCTGACGAAGGAAAATCTTTGATCGTTCATCTTCCCCAACCAAAACAGCGGCAAGTTTTAACTTTTTGCCGCTCTTTTTAATCTTCTTTCTAAGATCCTCTAAAATCTTTTCTGATAATTTTTTGCCGTCCAAAATAATAGCCATAATTAGTGAACTCGGAATCAGTCGCTAAGAAAAACGTTCCGCAGGGCGAGCGGGCGTGGTTTCTGCCAAAGTGTCTGGCAGAAGAGCGAGCCCGAGGTTCGAGCAGCGCGAGCGCGCTGGACGAGCGACTGCGGTTTTTCGTGCGACTAATTCCGAATCTTATCGCCGAGCGTTTAATTTAAGGAAGCGGAAATTTCTTGCAGAGCGCTTTAACTTTTCCCCTAATTTCCTTTACGCTTTTGGGATTACTGAGGACTTCATTTATCCAGCCGGCAACCATTCTCATCTCTTTTTCCTTCATCCCCCTGGTAGTTAAAGCCGGCGTTCCCAAACGAATTCCCGAAGGATCGTAAGAAGTCCCGGGGTTATAAGGTATGGTGTTCCTATTTGTTACTATCCCGGCTTTTTCCAGTAATTCTTGGCAGGGTTTCCCCGTAATATTCTTATTCCTCAAGTCAATCAAAACCAAATGATTATCGGTGCCGCCGGAAACCAAATCAAAGCCGTATTTTTCCAACTCCTGGGATAAAACTTTCGCATTCTTAACAATCTGCTTGGCATATTTCCTGAAAGCCGGAGACATCGCCTCCTTCAAAGCCACGCCAATGGCGCAAATTGTATGTTCATGGGGACCGCCTTGTAATCCCGGAAAAACCTTGGGAAAAATCTTCTGCTCTAATTCCTTCCGACAGATAATCATAGCCCCCCGGGGACCCCTTAATGTTTTATGAGTAGTGGTCATCAAAATATCGACCCAGGGAAAAGGGCTGGGGTGAACTCCGCCAACGATAAGACCGGTAATGTGCGAGGTGTCTGCCAAAAGGTAAGCTCCAACTTTTCTGGCAATCTGCGAAAACCTCTTGAAATCGACTTTGCGAGGATAAGCACTGTAGCCTACAATGATAAGCTTCGGTTTCTCTTTCTGGGCTACTTTTTCAATTTCCTCATAGTCCAAAAATCCGTCTTTTCCCAAATAATAGTAAACAGGCTTGAAATCCCTGCCGCTCAGGGAAACTTTTGCTCCCTGGCTCAAATGCCCGCCATGAGATAAATGGAGAGAAAGGATCTTATCTTTTAAATTCAGAAGGCCTCTTAATATTTCGTAATTGGCCGGAGCTCCGGAAAGAGGCTGTACGTTAACGGCCCATTTTTTAGAATCCAACCCAAAAGCCTTAAGCGCTCTTTTCTCCACAAGAGTTTCCAGTTCGTCGATGTTTTCCATGCCTCCGTAATATCTTTTATGCGGCCTCCCCTCAGCATATTTGGCAACGAAAATAGAACCCAAAGCTTCTTTGACCGCCCGAGAAGGATAATTCTCGGAGGCTATCAGGTTGAGAGTGTTTTTTTGGCGCTCTTCTTCTTTTTTGATTAATTCAGCTATTTTCGGATCGATTTTTTTGATTTTTTTAATGTCCATATCTTATATTTACCACAAAAAGCCGGCTCTTTCAAGCCGACCTTTTAAAATGCACTAATGAATGTATGCTGGAGCCCGATTGACTTTTTAAACTATCTCTCCATAATTTTAAACAGCTCTTTGGCATTTTGGGTGGTAATCTTGGCTATTTCTTTATAATCCAAATTCTTGATTTTAGCAATTTTCTCTGCCACATATTTTACATAGGCCGGCTCGTTCCGACCTCTTTTTTGAGGCGGGGTCAAAAAAGGACAATCGGTTTCAATCAAAATTCTATCCAGAGGAACTTTTTTGATAATTTCATCCAAATTCAGCTTAAATATTATCCCGTTAAAACCCAAATACATCCCCATCCCTAAGAATTTTTCTGCCTGGCTCCATTTCCCGGTAAAGCAATGAACCACTCCCCGGTGTAATAAATCTACAGGTGTATAATTATTGTTCCATTGTAACAAAACTTCTATAAGATCATCGTGCGCTTTGCGACAGTGAAAAATCACGGGCAGGTCCAATTCTATGGCCATATTCATTTGCTGACGGAAAACTTCCTTCTGTTTTTCTGCGAACGGGGCATATTCTGGCTCATAATCCAGGCCGATTTCTCCAATGGCTACCACTTTTTTTGATTTTGCCAGCTCCTTGAACTTTTCATATTGAAATTTTTCTTGGGCATAAATGGGGTGCAGGCCAACAGCGGCATAAACTCCTTTTTCGTATTGCTCGGCGATTTTTACAGCTCTTTTGCTGGTAGTCAATTGAGAGCCGACATTAATCATCCAAACGTCGTTCCGCTCCCGCTTTGCTCCCCAGACGCCTTCGGTTTCTGGCGCTCGCCTTCGGCTCGCTGGTTTTCCATCGCGGGAGGATACCCAACTCTCCCGACCACTCCTGTAATTTTTTGCTTTCGCAAAAAATTCATTACCTAAAGACCGGCGGATCACTTCGTCGACATCGTTCCTAAAAGCGCTAAAATTCAAATGCGCGTGAGTATCGATCAACATTAAATCCTTGGAAATAAAGACTGACTTTTTTTATTTTTTATTTGTTTCAATATTTTTTCCGAAGTTTCCGGCAAAAACGGCCTTAACATTTCAGCAATATGATTCAGGGCGAGCAATAAATCACCGATAACTTTCTTGTCCTTGGTTTCCCACGGCTTCTTTTGCTCAATATATTTGTCGCAAAAACCGATCAATTCCCAAACCGCCATTAATACCTCATTAAACCGAAACTCGTTAAAGAGACGATGGTATTCTTTCCAGGTTTTGTTTATTTCCGCTTTGAATTTGGCTGTGTGGGAACAGTGGGTTTTTGAAAATTTATTGGAAATTAAAAATTGGAAATTAGAAATTTGCGCCATTTTTATTACTCTGGCAACCAAATTCCCGAGCCCTTTTGCCAAGTCAGAATTATAGCGCCCCTCAAATTTTTCGCGCGTAAAGTCTCCATCTTCCGTCGGCGGAATCTCCCGCAAGAGAAAATATCTCACGGGATCCATTCCGTATTTCTCAACCAATTCAAAAGGATCAATAACATTCCCCAAGCTCTTTGACATTTTCTGCCCATTAACAGTGATGAATCCGTGAACCAGAATATTTTTCGGCAAGTCTAAACCTAAAGACAACAACATTCCCGGCCAAATCAAACAATGGAACTTTTGAATATCTTTGCCAATGCAATGAACATCAGCTGGCCAAAACTTTTTAAATTTTTTGCTATTTTTTGAATAACCAAGAGCTGAAATATAATTGGTTAAAGCGTCTCCCCAGACATATATCGTCTGACTTTTATCATCCGGTACTGGTATCCCCCACTTTAAGTCTTTTCTAGGCCGAGAAAAACTAATGTCTTCCAAGCCTTGCCTGAGAAAACTCAACATCTCATTCTTTCGGCTCTCGGGAATAATTCTAATTTTGTCTTTTTTGATAACCTCTTCTATCTTTTTTGAATATTTGGAAAGCCGGAAAAAATAATTTTCTTCTTCAACTATTTCAGGTTCTTTTTGGTGAATTCTGCATTTACCGCTTTCCAAATCCTTTTTTGTAATAAATGCCTCGCAACCGACACAATAAAACCCCTTGTATTTCTTCTTGTAAATATCGCCGTTTTCCCTTAATGCCAACCAAACTTTCCTTACTGATGGCCAATGTTTTATTTGATCGGTAGTGCGAATAAAATCGTCATTAGAGATATTTAAAGTTTCGGTCAATTTTTTGAATTTTTTTGCAAGCAAGTCCGTAAAATCTTTAGGGCTTTTCCCTGCCTCTTTAGCTGCTTCTACCACCTTTCTCCCATGCTCATCAGTTCCGGTCAAAAAGAAAACATCTTCGCCCAAAAGCCGCCGATATCTAGCTATCACATCTGCCTGGATTATCTCTAATGCATAACCTATATGCGGAGGAGCATTAGTATAAGCTATACTAGTTGAGATATAAAACTTTTTCTTTGTCATATGTTATAATAATTATATCACATTAAATTAAAATTATGATTTTAACTGCCCACTTATTAACCGGAGCGGCTATCGCCTCAAAAATTTCCAATCCTGCTCTTGCTTTCCCCTTAGCTTTTCTAAGCCATTATCTTCTCGATCTTCCGCCCCAAACAGAATACGAAGTTGAAAATATCAAAAAAGCGCGCTGGCACAAGGCGTCTTCTGATTTTTTAAAAGTTTTCCTGGATATCTTTTTCGGAATGCTGCTAATTATATTATTTTCTGATGGCAGTCCGATAATTTTCGCTGCCGCGTTTTTGGCTATTGTGCCGGACGGCTTGCATCTACTGAATCTTATTTTCCCTCGCTCCAAACCATTGGCCTGGCATCAAAGACTCCATAGCGCCATAAATCTTATTTGTAATTCTAAAATTCAAAAAAGGGCTACCTGGGAAGGAATTATTATCCAAGTAATAATAATCTTAACGGCTATCTTTCTATTGCGAGGTTGACAGATTTAAGTTAATTTGCTAAGCTTTTAAATCTCGGCGGTAAGCTCATTTAGAACGACAAAATAGACAAGGAGGGCATGTCTTGATTGGATTAACGATAGGATTACTGACTAGCGCGCATTTTCTAGGGGACTATTTTCTGCAAAAAGCACTGCAAAAAGTGCTGAAAAAATGGGAAATAAGATATACAAAATCGGGATGGCAGTTATGGGGGCATTGCTTGACTTATTTAGTGTTTTTTATCCCAATTTTTTGGTTTTTAAGACTAAACTGGGCTTGGCTATTTTGGCTATTTCTGGGACACGCATTGGTAGACGTCGAAATAAAGAACTTCAAATTTAAGAGAAGTTATTCGGGAAACTATTTCCAAAGATTACTTAAGTTAGACACGGCTTTATTTTTAGACCAAGGATTACATTTTCTATTTCTTGTCCCCTTGTTCTTTCAAGTGATATCCAAGTGGTAGCGGTATAACAACCGCCCACTTTTTTTATTTTTCATATTTAGAGCTAACAACTATAACAAACTCTCCTTTTATTTTATCTCTTTCTATTTTTTTTATCACCTCCTCAACTTTGCCTCGGTAAATCGCTTCGAATTTTTTGGTTAGTTCGCGGCAAACCACCAATGTTGCTGATTTATGACGATCGCTATAAATCAACGCCTCCTGTAATTCTTTTAAAGTTTTTATTATCCGATAGGGAGATTCATAGAAAATTACGGGATATCTTGAGTTGGCCGCTTCTTCGAAAAATTTCTTTCTCTTCTTTTTTGCAGGCGGGAAACCGAGAAACAAAAATTTATCCATGGGAAATCCGGAAACAGAAGCTGCCGTTGTAAGAGCTGAAGGGCCGGGCACAGATGTGATTTTAACCGAAGTCAATTTCTCTTCAATTATTTTCTCAATCAGCTTTGAGCCGGGATCGGAAATGCTCGGAGTGCCCGCATCCGAAACCAAAGCTAAATCTTTCCCCTCTTTCAGGAACTGAATTACGTTTTCTACTTTCTTTAGTTTTGAATGCTGGTGATAACTTAAAGTGGGGGTTTTGATTTGATAGTGTTCCAGCAATCTGGCGGTCACCCTGGTGTCTTCGCATAAAATTAAATCGACGTTTCTGAGAACGTCGAGGGCTCTTGCTGAAATATCATGAAGGTTCCCGATGGGAGTGCCGACAACATATAAAGTGCTCATACGATTACAGCTTTCTCTTCTTTTCTTTTTTTCAAAAAATCCCTTAGAAATTCAAATAAGATTCCGGCTAGGGGTATGGCCAATACCGCCCCCATAATTCCCCAGAGCTTTCCTCCCACAATTAGAGCGATCAATACCAGGACCGGGGGAAGACCCACAAATCTCTTGCTCAAGATCGGGGTTAAAATGTTGCCTTCTATCTGTTGAATGATAATAAAAGCTGCGACAACAAATAAAGCCTTAAGCCAAGAATCCAAAGCTGTCAATAAAGCAATGATAACGCCGGCAGCCAAAGGTCCAATAATGGGAATAAAATTGGTGACGCCGGCAAAAAAAGCAAAAGAAACTGCATAATCTATTTTTAAAACGTATTCCGAACAAACCACAAAAGTCATCAAACCTACGAAAATGCTGGAAATAATTCTGGCCCCGAACCACCCCGACACTTTTCTTTGGCTTTTTTCCCAAAGAGTTAAAACGAAGGCTTCGTATTTTTTGGGAGTAAAAATTGCCACCATTCTCTCTACTCCTTTATCTTCAAGCGAAATAAAAAGAGCGATGGTAAAAATAGTTATGGCGGCAAAAATCCCGCCGAAAATAGCTCCCAAGGCGGTAAAAATATTGGTTGAAGCGTCAGCCAGCCAGTTTTGAACAGCTAAGGTGAATTTCTCAAAACTCTCAAAGGCTTCAATTTTTAAGCCTTTCAGGAGGGGGGATATTTCTTCGAAATAGACGCGGAAGTCATCGGAAAAACTCTTGATCTCTTTGCCGAAAACCGGGGCAATCATCCAAATAGAAACACCTAAAATTCCAAAAATGAAAATATAAACCAAAACTACCGCTATCCCGCGAGGAATGCCTTTTTTATGAAAAAAATTAATGGCCGGGCTAAATAATACCGAAATAATCAAAGCAAAAATAATCCAGATTATAACATCTCTCACCAAAAAGAGAATATAAAAAGCCAAAGAGGCAACGGCGATTTTAAGAATAGTGCCCCAAGAAATATCTAAAATCTTATGATTTTCCATAAATTATAGTTTCAATAGTTTCCTAAATTTATTTTTATCTCTGAAAGGACCCACCATGGCTAAATTCAAATTATCGGACCGAAAAATGTTTCGGGCCACTTTTTGAACATCATTGGCTGAAACTTTATCAATTTTAGCATAAATTTCCTTTAAGGTTAAGATTTCTTTTTTCAAAAGGTCCTGCGTGGCGTAAAAGGAAGCCAAGGCATCAGAAGGCTCAAGCATCAAAGCCATTTTCCCTTTGATGTAGTCTTTGGCCTTCTTTAATTCCGCCGAAGGAACCATTTTTTGAGAAATTTTCTTGTATTCTTTTAAAATCACCGAGATGGCCTTTTCAACGTTTTTATTGTCCACCCCGGCCTGAGCTGACAAAGAACCCGTATCGGGATTGGAATCAATGTTGGTCTTAATATAGTAAGCTATGCCCAGCTTTTCTCTTATTTCTATGAAAAGGCGGGAACTCATCATGCCCCCCAGTATTATCCCCAGCACATCTTGGACATATTTTTGAGGATGAAAAAGATTGTATCCCCGCACTCCCAGGCAAAGATGGGTTTGATCGGTTTTCTTGGGATACAAAAGCAACTGAGGAGAGCTTTGTTTCTCAACGACCTTTTGCTTTTCTTTCGGGGGAATGTTTCCCATGCCAGAAAAATATTTCTTAACTTTTTCCACGGCAAGCGAATTGTCTATTTTTCCTGCCACGCAGACAACGGTATTGGCGGCAACATACTGCCTTTTCATATAATTAAAAAGGTCTTTGCGGTTGATTCCCAATACGCTTTCTTTGGTTCCCGCGATGTCCCAACCCGCCGGTTGATCTCCGTACAAAAGCTGGTTCCACAAAATCCCCACGTGCAACATGGGGTTGTCATACTGCATATTTATTTCTTCGATAATCACTCCCTTTTCTCTTTTGACTTCTCTCTCTGGAAGAAGACTGTTTAAGAAAATGTCTGAAACCCAATCCAAAGCCAAATCAAACTTCTGAGAGGCCACTTTGGCAAAGTATCCGGTATAATCTTCTCCCGTGAAAGCGTTGTAAATGCCCCCGATCTTATCCAAAGTTTCGGCAATTTCCAGTTTATCCGGGCGCTTTTTTGTTCCTTTGAACAGCATATGTTCCAAAAAATGGGAAATACCCGAAGTCTTTTTGGTTTCGTACTTGGAACCCGTCCCCACCAATACCAAAACCGTCACCGCCTGCGTCCCTTTCTGGGAAACGGTAATTATCCTTAAACCGTTCTTGAGCGTGGTCTTTTTGTACATATGCCTATCTAAATTATACCCCAAATCCTCCCAAAAACAAAAAAGCCCGTATTAAATTATAAAAGGGATTTAGAAATGTTATATTCTGAATGTTTTAGATTTAATTCTCTAGTTTTTCTTTTAGAATTTTAACCAAATCCTTAATCTTCACTCTTTTTTGTTTCATGGTGTCGCGGTCGCGCAAAGTAACGTCTTTTTTCTTCAAAGTATCAAAGTCAACGGTAACGGCAAAAAGAGTACCGATTTCATCTTGCCGGCGATAGCGACGACCAATAGAACCCACCTCGTCGTACTGAATCGCAAAATGCGGCTTTAACAGCTTGTGAACTTCTTTGGCTTTCTTAGTTAATTCCGGCTTGTTTTTCACCAAAGGCAAGACGGCGACTTTGATCGGAGCCAAGTCTTTGTGAAGTTTAAGCACGGTTTCCACCTCCTTGACAGATTCGGTGGTCTTGCTTCTCCCGCCTTTGATTTCTTGAAAAGCGTCAACCAAGAACGCTAAAAAGCTCCTGTCGGCTCCCCCGGAAGTCTCAATAATATGCGGATAGTAGCCCTCGTATTTGAGGTCTTGACCAGAATGCTTGGAATGATTGGACAAATCCCAGTCTCCTCGGTTGTGGATTCCTTCAATCTCTTTCCAACCGAAAGGAAACTTGTACTCTATATCCACTACCCTCTTGGCATAGTGGGCCAATTCTTTCTGAGAAACCTCTCTCGCTCTCAAATTTTCCTTTTTAATTCCCAACTGCAAATACCATTTCATTCTTTCTTTTTTCCAGTATTCGAAAAATTGGGGGGCTGTCTCGGGCTTACAAAACCACTGCATTTCCATTTGCTCGAATTCCCGAGTTCGGTAAATGAAGTTGCCGGGAGTAATCTCGTTGCGGAAAGCCTTGCCGATTTGAGCCACTCCGAAAGGCAACTTCAACCTCATTGAATTAATAATATTGTTAAAATTCACATAAATTCCTTGGCAGGTTTCAGCCCTCAGGTAGGCAGTAGAAGCTTTATCTTCCACCGGCCCCACAAAAGTCTTCATCATCAGGTTGAACTTACGAGGCTTGGTGACCTCCCCTCCACACTCAAAACAGCGTACATAGGCCCGGCCTCTGTACGTTTTGTCTAAGCGGAAGCGTTTGTGGCATTTTTTACATTCCACCAACTCGTCGGCAAAGCCGGCGGTCAAGTGCCCGGAAGCTTCCCAAATTTTGGGCGACATCAAAATGGCAGAATCCAGACCCACGATATTATCATGCCTCTTTCTCATTTCCTCCCACCAAGCGCTTTTGATATTGTTTTTCAATTCCACGCCCAAAGGTCCGAAGTCGTAACCTGAGCCAAATCCTCCGTATATCTCAGATGAGGGATACACAAACCCCCGCCGTTTGCACAAAGATATTATTTTCTGCATTAAATCTTCCATATCCGGTAGTAGAAATTCGACAATTTAAAATTATTCGCTGCCCGGCAGCAGCCAAATTTTCACTACCGGGTTGAAAAATAATCTATTTATTGAATCACCCCCTCGGAAGCTGTAACTGTATTATCGTCGGGCAAAGTGGTATCAATGGGATGGGTCGTGCTCTCGACCAAGTTTTCCGTAAATTGGTCTTCTCCGGAAATTTTAGCCTGATTTATCAAAATTGGGGTAGTTCCCTTTTGAGAAGCAGAAGGAGAAAAAGAAATCTGAAAAGAAACATTGGGAGCTCCTCCTAAAATTCCTTCGCCAGCATGCAAAGTTTCCATCTTCCAAACCACTTCCCGGGAAACCGAATCAAAAGTCAGTCTGGCGTCTTCTGGAAAAATTTTTCCAGTAAGCTCCGCGTTTTTGCCCAAAACCGCTCTGACTTTGACATTTTTAACGTCGTTATAGTAGTTTTTAGCCTGCCAAGTGATGGTATAAGTAGTCACATTGCCCACTCTGGGAGGTAAAGGACCTGTATTGCCAAAAATTTCGTCTTGGTAGTATCCTTTCTGGACGATTTCCAATTTGGAATTGACTTTGGTGACAAATTCTTCCCTGGCTTGGCTTAAATAAACTTTGTTTCGCAAAACCGGATTTTTGTCTTTTTCTGTGGCAATTTGCCAGTCATCTTTCAATTCAATCCAAAACTCCACCTTTCCCTCCTCTTGAGCGTCCAAAAATTGAAGCTTGGGCACCCGCCGCCAGTCAAAAATTATCGAATTGTCCCCTGTCTCAAATTCCCCTAAAGGCGCTTTTAAAGAATTAAAATCGAAAAGTTCTCCTTCTAATTTGACCACCAAAAACAAATTGCTGAAAGACTCTTCACCAATGTTTTTAAAATAAATTTCGTAGTGCAAAGCGTCCCCCGGAGTAGCTATATACTGGGGATTGTTGTTGATTTCCTGGGTAATATATAAAGAGGGGGTCACTATTTGAACGGCCCTAACCGCTTCTTTCAAAAAAACAAACTCCCCGTCCTGCCAAGAACCTAATTGGGCTTTGAAATTTTTCTGCTCGCCTACCTTACCCATAATATTGCCAGTAATTTCAATTCTGCCGCCCTCGGCTTTGTTTAAAAGCCCGATTTCCCAATCTGTTTCCTCCAAAGGCTGAGGGCGAGCGGATTTAAATTCAAAATCGGATGGATACTCTAATTTTATTCCCAAATTGGAAAGAGGATAATTCACGTTGGAAAAATAATTCAGCCTAAAACTGATTTCCTTGCCGGATTCTATTTTCGAAGGAAGATCAAATTCCAAGGTTAGAGGAACGGATTTTATCTGAACGGCATGGGAAGTTTTAGACTCGTATCTGGCCTTTAAATTTTTGGGGCGATATGACAACCACGCCTGGGCCTTTTTTATTTCTCCTTCCTTCCCTAATAATCTGGATTTGAAGTGGAAGGTTTTTTCTTCTCCCGGGTAAATGTCATCCAGCACCAATTCCTGCCTCAATGATTCCCCTTCTTCGGTAATCGAATATTTGGGGTGCTCGAAAACCAAACGTGGGTCTTCCAGCTTAATATTGCCGTTGTTCTTGTATTTCACCGTGTATTCTATTTCTTGGGCCAATTCTGCTTCTTCCGGGCCCAAAATCTC